>CAKVKI010000072.1 GCA_934754975.1 uncultured Alistipes sp.
TCGCTGAACCATGCGTCGATCATCGACGGCGTGCGTTTGTGCAAGGCCGTGCGCTACCGTTACGCCAACGCCGACATGGACGAACTGGAAGAGTGTCTCAAAAAAGCGCAGGCGCAGCGTTTCCGCGTCATCTGCACCGACGGGGTATTCTCGATGGACGGCAATGCCGCGCCGCTGGACAAAATCTGCGCGCTGGCCGAGAAATACGACGCACTGGTGATGGTGGACGAGTGCCACTCGGCGGGCGTGCTGGGCAAGACCGGCCGCGGCATCACCGAACTCTACGACCTGCGCGGACAGGTGGACATCCTCACAGGCACGCTCGGCAAAGCCTTCGGCGGCGCCGTAGGCGGTTTCACGACGGGCCGCAAGGAGATTATCGAGATGCTCCGCCAGCGTTCGCGCCCCTACCTCTTCTCCAACTCGCTGCCCCCCGCCGTGGTCGGCGCCGGAATCGAGATGTTCCGCATGCTGGGCGAAAGCAACGAACTGCACGACCGCCTGGTAGCCAACGTGGAACACTTCCGCGAAGGCATGATGTCCGCAGGTTTCGACATCAAACCCACGCAGTCGGCGATCTGCGCCGTGATGCTCTACGACGCCAAGCTGTCGCAGGACTTCGCCGCCCGGCTGCAGGACGAAGGGGTTTTCGTGACGGGCTTCTACTATCCGGTCGTTCCGAAAGGCCAGGCCCGCATCCGCGTACAGGTCTCCGCAGGCCACACGACCGAACAGCTCGACCGCTGCATCGCCGCCTTCATCAAAGTCGGCAAAGAATTGAATGTCATCAAATAAAACCCCCAGCATATGCCGAAAACATCCTTAGACGCAATCGACCGCAAGATCCTCAAGTATCTGATCAAGAACGCGCGCATGCCCTTTCTTGAGATTGCCCGCGAGTGCGGTATCTCGGGCGCCGCGATCCACCAGCGCATCCGCAAGCTCGACGATTCGGGCGTAATCCTGGGCAGCCGGCTGATCGTCGATCCCAAAATGATGGGCTTCGACGTCTGCGCCCACATCAGCATCACGCTCAAGGACCCGCAACTGCTCAAACAGACCGTGGAACAGCTCAAGGAGGTCCCCGAAATCGTGGAAGCGCACTTCATCACCGGTTCGGGCAACATTCTCGTAAAGCTCTACTGCGTGGACAACGAACACCTTATGCGCACGATTTTCGACGGCATCCTGCGCATCCAGGGCGTCTCCTCGACCGAGACCCAGATCTCGCTGCAGGAAGCGTTCCAGCGGCAGGTGAACATCGATTTTATCGAAGAATAGCATCCGGCGGAGGATCTCGTCCTCCCGCACGACGGAGACCCGGCAAAGGTCTCCGTTTTTTTCGCGCCTGCAAGGAAAAGGGTGCAACCCGATTCGTTATCACATCCCGGAAAAACCCGTAGGTCCCTGATTTTCCGTACCTGCCGGGCGCCTGAACCACGGAAAACCGACGCCCCTGCGATCGACGCCCTGCAATATGCCCGGAAAACTGCCCGCCCCCGCAATCGACACCCCTATTACACCGGAAAAACCGCACGTCTTAATCTCCGCACGCCCGTTTTCCCGATCTCCGGTCCATATGCCCGGCCCATACGCCCGCGGCCCCTATGCCCTTTTCGCCGCCGCAGGCCGCGCCGCGCATATCCCGCACCCGGCCACTTCGAAACCGCCCGCGCAAAAAGAAAGCACCCCGCCTGATAACAGGCGGGGTACCCCGGCAAACAATTGTTCAACTGATGATTATCCCGGAAACTTATTCTGCGGACGAAGCCGGTGCTTCCGATGCGGCGGAGGAGTTGCCCTCACTTGTGCTTTCACTCTCAACCTTACTCTCCTCCTTGGTCGATTCTCCGGCAGTCGAATCCACCTTTCCCGCATCGTCAGTCGCCGATTTCTCCTGCGTGTCGGCAGCCGGAGCCGCAGCTTCGGTCGCGTCTTTCTTCTCGGGCTGCTGGGCGCAAGCCATCGCTCCGCCAGCCATCAGCAGCAAAGCTGCCATTGTTACAATCGTCTTTTTCATCGCTTTTAAAATTTAAAGGTTCTTCTTTACTTCTTTCGGTCCGGATATGTCTCATTAACCGTTCTGATAAAATGACGTTCAAGCGGCGTGCCATCCGGATAAAAAACACAAAACCGCTGATACACAGCGGTTAGAAGAACATACTGAAATCGGACGATGTGTGGAAAAATGTGGAATTCCGCCACAGGGTGTGGAAATAATCCACACTCAGGCGGTTATTCGATACCGTACAGGTGCAGTTTGTTGTAGAGGGTTTTGCGGTCGATGCCGAGCAGTTTGGCCGCCTGCGACTTGTTGCCTCCGGCGGCCGCCAGCGCCCGCCGGATCTGCTCCTCCTCGCCGGCTGGATTGCGCAGCGGTGCGGCAGGGGCCCCGGGAGTCTCGGACAGCTCGGCCGGCAGTTCCCGGCAGGTGATGTAATCCCCCGTGCAGAGCAGCGTCGCGGACATCACCGCATTCTTCATCTGCCGCAGGTTTCCGGGCCAGTCGTATCGGGTCATGGCCGCGGCCGCCTGCGGGTCGAAGCCCACGATCCGCTTCTCCAGTTCCCGGTTCGCCGCGTCGAGAAAAAAATCGGCGAAAAGCATGATATCCCCGCGCATCTGCCGCAGTTCGGGCATGCGGAGCGTAAATTCGTTGATGCGGTGATACAGGTCGGCGCGGAAAGTACCGCGCGCGATGGCGGCTTCGAGGTCCTCGTTCGTCGCCGCGATCAGCCGGATATCGACCGGAATTTCGCGGTTGCCGCCCACGGGGCGAATCCGGCGTTCCTGCAGGGCGCGGAGCAGCTGCACCTGCGTTTCATAGGTCAGGTTGCCGACCTCGTCCAGAAAGAGCGTGCCGCCGTTCGCGGCTTCGAAGGCGCCCGTCTTGTCGCCCACGGCTCCCGTAAACGATCCTTTGACATGGCCGAAAAACTCCGAAGCGGCCAGTTCGCGCGGAACGGCGCCGCAGTCCACGGCCACGAAAGGCTTCCCGGCGCGCCTGCCTTCGCGGTGAATCAGCTGGGCCACATGCTCCTTGCCCGTGCCGCTGGCGCCGTTCACCAGCACCGACATATTGGTCGGCGCAACGAGCCGGATATACTCGTAAAGCCGTCGCGCGGCGTCACTGCGGCCTTCGATGTAATTGGACCGGTCTTCCTGCGGTTTTTTTGCGGAAGCGGCGGGAGCGGGCCGCTTCTCCCCGGCCGCCGCCGGAGCGTCGAGCGCTTCGCGGATCTTTTTCAGCAGTTCGTCGGGATTGACCGGTTTGGCCACGTAATCCCGCGCACCGAGCTTCATGCAGCGCACGGCGTTCTGGATTTCGGCGTAGCTCGTCATCACGATCACGGGCAGTTCCATATGCTGCCCGGACATCCACTGCAGCAGGGCGATGCCGTCCTCGTCGGGCAGGCGCATATCGCTCAGCACGAGCGAGAATCCGCCCTCCGCAAGCGCCGTGCGGGCCGCTGCGACGCTCGCCGCCGTCTCGGTCCGGAAGCCCTTTTTCGAGAGCCACGTCTTGAGCATCAGGGCGAAGGTGATATCGTCGTCTATGATTAAAATCCGTTCCATACTCAGGGCAAAGATACCTTTTTTTGCGCTTCCGCGACAATCGCGCGGATATTTTCCGCCGCTGCGCCGATCTCGCCGCGCAGGGCGTCGGTCAGCGGCCCCTCCCAGCTTTCGGCCGCGCGCAGTGTCGCGGCAATGCCGGCCGCCCCCAGCATCGTGAAGATCGGCAGCATTTTATGCGCCACGGCTTTCAGCGCGGCAACGTCGCCGCTGCCGAGCGCCTCTTCGAGCAGCCGGCAATTCGCGGCGCTCTGCTCGGCGAAGGATTCCAGAATCCCGCGCGCCGCCTCCGCATCGTCGCCCGCATAGGCCGTCAGGGGATCGAAATTCACGCCGCCCTCCGAAACCGCCGCTGCAACCGCATTATCCGCCGCACCGTCCGCTCTGCTCCCGCCGACGCTCTTCCCCGCGCCGGCGACGGTTACCGCACCGCCGATTTTCTCCGCGCCTTCCGCGTTCCCTCCATCCCCGGTCTTTCGTGCGCCGCAAACGGCATTCAGCACTGCAATCAGTTCATTGGCCGTAAACGGCTTGCGCAGGCATCCCGCAAAGCCGCGGGCCGAAAAATCCCCGGCTTCCAACTCCCCGCGGGCCGAAACCGCCACCACGGGAAGCGCGGGATTCACGCCGCGCACCGCCGCAAGAACGCCGAAACCGTCAGCCGAAGGCATCTGTATATCGGTCAGCACCACGTCGAAGCCGCCTTCCGCGACCAGTTTCGCGGCATACTCGGGGTATTGGCAACATTCGGCCCCTACACCCGCCTGACGGCACATCGCGGCGGTCATTTCGAGCTGCAACGGATCGTCGTCGATCAGCAGCGCCTTCACGCCGCGACACGCCGCCGCCGACGCTTCGGCAGGCCGCAGTTTGCGGGAACCCCCGCCCGGAGCGGTCCCGACCGGGATCGAAACGATGAATTTACTTCCTTCTCCCAAGCGGCTTTCGAGCGATATGGTCCCCTCCAGCAGTTTCACGAGCCGATCGACGATCGACAGGCCCAGTCCGAATCCATCGACGCCCTGCGCCGAACGCAGGCGTACGAACTCCTCGAAAATCCGCTCCTTCTCCTTGCGTCCGATGCCGCGGCCCGTATCGCGGACCGAGAAGACGAGCCGTCCCTGCACCACGTCGACGCGGATCGCCACCGAGCCTTCGTCGGTAAATTTCAAGGCGTTGGAGATCAGGTTGTCGGCGATCTGCCGGATGCGGAACGGATCGCCCGCCACCTCGCGCCCGGCCGCCGGTTCGACGTCGAGCGTCAGCCCGATGCCCTTCGCCCCGGCCTGCGCCGCAAATCCTGCGCGGATCGTTTCGAACAGCTGCGCCGGGCAGAACGCGACCTTATCGACGTCCACCTTGTTGATGTCGAGCCGATAGAAATCCAGCAGGCTGTTCACCAGCGCCAGCAGATGCTCCGACGACTCCTTCATATTGTGCAGGTACAGCTCCTCGCGCTTGTCGCCGGTCAGGCGCGAAAGCAGGTCGATATAACCCATCACCGAACCCAGCGGCGCCTTGATGTCGTGCGTGATGGCCAGCATCAGCTTCTCGCGCGCCGCCAGCAACGCTTCATTGTCGCGGTTGGCCCGCTCCAGCGCCCGCCGGTAGCGATTGCTGCGGTTGATGTCGCGCCACAGGATGCCGACGAACAGCAGCATGAGTACCACGGCTGCGGCGGCGATCACGCCCAGCGTCAGCGACGAACGGCGGCGAATGGCCTCCGTCTGTTCGAAGCGGTTCATCAGGAAAGCCGTATCCTCGGCTTCGAAATCCATGATAAGGCGGTATATCTTCGTGTTGACCAGCTCGTTGCTGTACCGCAGGCGCATTCCTTCGTTCCACGCCCGGTCGTAGATGCCGATGCGGTCGCTGGTCACCCGGTCCTGAAGCGTCCGCAGAACCACCGCGATCGTATCCTTCACCTCCGGCGCAGGCAGCGAATCCACGACCCGTTCGTGGCGGGAAATAATCATCCCGGCCTCCTCCTTCGGCGGGCTGAACAGGTCGGCGAAACGGCGGAAAAATTTGCGCTTGCGCCGCGGGACGGTCACCGTATCCTGCACGACCACACGCGAAGCGACGGTGTCCGCCGCCCGTACGACGCTGTCCGCACGCTCCACGCTGTCCGCCGGACCGATCAGCTCGCGGATATTCTTGTCCAGCAGGCTGGAGGTGGCGGCCGAACGGATCGTCCGCCGCAGGCTCATCGTCCGCCGCTCCTTGTCGGCCAGAAGACGCACGATGCTGTCCAGACGCATCGTCTGCAGGGAATCCTCCGCAGCGGTCAATCCCCGCAGCGAATCGATCAGGCCGCGCACGGTGCGCAGTTCGCGTTTGTAACGGGACTCGTAGGACTGGTATCCGGCGATCATCAGCTGGCCGTAACTCTCGGCCTGATAAAGATGGTAGAGCGTCTGTCCCACGACGTTGCGCTTGGTGTGAAGCAGGGAATAGCTGCCGTCGGGAGTCGAAAAACGCACCATCGCCCGGTAGACATACCCTACCGAAAGGACGCAGACCACGATCAGGGCCGCGTATCCCACGAAAATCTTTGTTTTGACGAATTTCGACTCTTTCATGCCTTCAAAGATATAAAAAAGCCCGGAATATCCGGGTTCCCCGGCTCCGGCCGGGAGCTTTACGCCCGGATTTATCGGCGGAAAAGGCAAAAAAAATCGCAGTCCGGAAGGATATCGGCACCTTTTTTCCCTTAATTTTGAAAACGGTCACTTATCATACACCACTAAAACCAACGATTATGAAAAATGCGTTATGGGCAGTTGCTATTGCCGTAACCTGTTGTTCGGCAACAGGTTGTTCCGAGAATGAAGAGGGGGGGGGAAATTCGTCGCGGTAACCGGCGTCGCACTCGACAAGACAGCCGTCACGCTTGCGCCGACCACAACCCAGCCGCTCAGCGCCACAGTTGCGCCGGACAATGCCACGGACAAAAACATCACATGGAAATCGAGCGACGACCGGATTGCGACGGTCGATGCGGACGGCGTCGTAACGGCCGTAGCCGAAGGTACGGCGACAGTCACGGCCCGGGCCGGAGAGGCGGCCGCCGAATGCCGGGTCACGGTCAGCACGGAACTTCCCGTAGTGACGCTGGCGGCCGAATCGCTGGCGGCCTATCCCCCAGCGGCGGCGGAATCCGTCACCGAACTGACCGTCACCGGGACATTGGACGACGCGGCATGGCAGGAATTGCTGAAATTCGCCAACGTCCAGAAAATCACCGTCCAGGACAGCGGACAGGGAGGCGAAATTCCCGACAATGCCTTCTATGACCCCGAAAGCAAAACCGGACTGCTGCCCGCCTTACGGGAGTTCTCGGCGCCCGGCGCCACGGAAGTAGGCGCTTCCGCCTTCCGGAAATGCACGGCGCTCACGGCGGTCGACCTGCCCGCGGCGGCCCATATCAGCAGACGCGCATTCGACAACTGCAGCTCCATCACCGCACTGAGCCTTCCTTCGGTCGAATCCACCGATCCCTACGCCTTCTCGAACTGTCCGGGACTCGTAAAAGCGGACTTCCCGAAACTCATCCGGACCGACAGTTCCGCATTCTTCAGCTGCACGGCCCTGGCCGAAGTTTCGATGCCCCGGCTGAAAACAATGGGATACGCCACCTTCTACCACTGTACGTCGCTGCCCTCGGTCTCGCTGCCCGAACTCGAAACCGAGAACGGATTCGGATTCGCAATCTGCAACGTGCTGACCTCCGCGGACCTGCCCAAACTCTCGCAGGTCGGAGCTTCCTCATTCACCGACTGTCCGCTCCTCGCCGAGCTGAACGCCCCCAAGCTCACGGAGATCCCTCAGTATATGTTCAACAACTGCACCAGCCTCAAAACCAACCCCATACCCAACGCAAAGAACGTCGGCGACAAAGCCTTCTACAACTGCACATCGCTGGAAACGGCCCTGCTGCCCAAGGCCGACACCATCGGGATCAACGCATTCGACAAGTGCGCCGCCCTGAAAACCGTGGACCTCTCGTCGGTCAAATACCTCAAGGAAGAGGCGTTTTACAACTGCGCATCGCTCCGGTCGGTCGAAATGCCGCTGGCGGACAGCCTCGCTCCCAGCGTCTTTTACGGCTGCAAATCGCTCCGAACGGTCGAAATGCCCAAACTCACCGTCCTGCGCAACGGCGTCTTCGTCAAATGCACGTCGCTGAGCGAACTGGTGATGCCGAACGTCGAAACCATCGGCGCCATGGTGTTCCAGGAGTGCGCGATCGAGGAGTTCACCGCCCCTAAACTGACGTCGATCGACACCCGCTGTTTCGACAAATGCACGGCGCTGAAAAAAGTCGAAATGCCGCTGGTCACGGAGATCAAAACCTATATGTTCTACATGTGTTCCGCCCTCGAATCCGCAGACCTGCCTCTGGCCGCGTCCGTCGGCAATTACGCCTTCAACGGCTGCACCTCCCTGAAAAACGCAAATCTCCCGAAAGTCACCAAAACCGGCAACAAGACATTCGCTTCGTGTACCTCCCTGACCGAGCTTTCGATGCCTTCGCTGGTTGCGGTGGGCTGGAAGACCTTTTCCGGCTGTACGGGACTCAGGACCCTCAAACTCGGGGCCGCGGAGGATATCGCCTTCATCGACACGCCCGAAACGGTATTCGAGAAAGTGGATACTTCGCTCTGCGATCTCTACCTCAACCGCGACGGCTCCGCAATCGGCCAAGTCACCGGCGGAAACGTCTGGAAGGGTTACACCTGGAAATCGGTGACCGGGTTCGCTCCCGGCGAGTAAACCGCCCCGGCGGATAAAGCGGCGGCAGCAAGAAAAACCTGCCGCTGCCGCCGTTTTTCCGCACGCCGCAAATACGCTGCGGTCCCCGTCTGGTCATCCGTTTGTTCCCTCCCCTGAAAACAGACCGGGCCGTACGACGTCGTACGGCCCGGTATTTTCACGAATCGCGGTACGGACTAGTACTTGTACCGAACCCACTTGTAAAGCTCCTTAAACGTCGGCTTTTTACCGTACATGAAGATTCCCACGCGGTAGATCTTGGCCGCCAGCCACACCATCGCGGTAAACGAGGCGTAAAGGATCGCCAGCGAAAGGATCACCTCCCAGAGGGGAATGCCGTACGGAATACGCGCCATCATCACCACGGGCGACGTGAAGGGGATCATCGAGAACCAGAAGGCCATCTGCGAATTGGGGTCGTTGATGACGGTTATCATCACCAGCAGGGCGAGGATGATCGGAATGGTGATCGGCGTCTGCAGCTGCTGGGCGTCCTGAATGCTGTCCACGGCCGAACCCACGGCGGCGAACATCGCCGAGTAGAAGAGGTATCCGCCGAAGACGAACAGCAGCAGGTAGGCGAAGATACGGAGGATGTAGCCGAAGTCGGTCACGGCGGCCATCACCTGCAGCATCTCCGGATTCATGTTTATCGACGCCGCGGCATCGGGAACCCCGTGCTGCATGGCCTGCACCCCGGCCAGCACGTCGGCCGGCATCATGTGTACCGCCACGGCCGCGCCGACGGCGCAGAGTACGCCCCAGATCAGCACCTGCACCACGGCCACCGAAGCCACGCCGAGTATCTTGCCCAGCATCAGGTCGAAAGGCCGCACCGACGAAACCATCACTTCCAGCACGCGGCTGTTCTTCTCCTCGATAACCGACTGCATGACCATCGAACCGTAAATGAGCAGGAACATGTAGAGGATCATACCCAGCACGAACCCGACGCCGGTGGCGATCACCGACGACTTGGCCTGCGCCTCTTCCTCCTGCGACTCGTCGTTGCGGAAGGTCTGCATGCCGACCTTGGTCTTCACCTCCTGCAGTATCTGCGAAAGGTTTTCGATGTTGTACGACTTGAGTTTTTCGGTCTCGATGATATCCTCGATCTGCCCCGTGATATTGCTCTCGACCGCCAGCGACGACGACGAATTGACGTAAAGCTTCACGTTATTGGGGTTGGTGAGGATGTCCGAGCCGATGTAGAGTACGCCGAATTTGTCGGTCAGCTCCTTGCGGGCCGCATCGGTCGAGAGGTCCGTGGTCTGGAACACCAGCTCTTCGCCGCTTTGCAGCTGCGGGGCGATCAGCCCGCTATCGTCGATGACGGCGATCTGCTTCTCGTCGCCGCGCGAGTATTTCATAATAAGCATCGGGGCGAACATCAGGCCCACCATCAGCAGCGGCATGAGCAGCGTGGTGATGACGAAGGATTTTTTGCGGACGCGTTCGTTGAATTCGCGCCCTATGATAATACCAACTTTTGACATGATCGTATCGTTTTAAAGGTTTCCGTTCACGGCGCGGATGAAAATATCGTTCATCGAGGGAATGATCTCCTGGAACGAGCGCAGTTCGACGGCGTCGTTCACGGCGGCGATCACTCCGCGCACCTCCTCGTCGCGTTCGACGTGCAGTTTGAGCGAAGCGTAGACCGCCTGCGCCTGCGAGCCTTCCAGAATCTCGCAACGGCCGTCGACGGCATTGCGCAGCGCCTGTTCGTCACCGCGGTAGAACACTTCGAAGATGTTGCTTCCGTGGCGGCGGCGAATGTCGTCCACACGGCCCGAGAGAATGTTGCGCGACTTGTTTATCAGCGTGATATGGTCGCAGATCTCCTCGACGGACGACATGTTGTGCGTCGAGAAGATGATCGTCGCCCCCTTGTCGCGCAGCGCCAGGATCTCGTCCTTCAGCAGGTTGGCGTTGATCGGGTCAAAGCCCGAGAAAGGCTCGTCGAAGATCAGCAGTTCGGGTTCGTGCAGCACCGTGACGATGAACTGCACCTTCTGGGCCATGCCCTTCGACAACTCTTCGATCTTCTTGTCCCACCAGTCCTGAATACCGAATTTCACGAACCACTGCTTGAGCCGCACGACGGCTTCGCGGCGCGAAAGTCCTTTCAGCCGGGCGAAGAAGACGGCCTGTTCGCCGACTTTCATCTTCTTGTAGAGACCGCGCTCCTCGGGCAGGTAGCCGATGCGGTAAACATCCTCGGGCGAAATTTCGCGGTCACCGAGTATAACGCGGCCGCTGTCGGGCGCGGTAATGCGGTTGATGATGCGGATCAGGGTAGTCTTCCCGGCGCCGTTGGGACCGAGCAGGCCGTATACCGATCCCCGGGGGATGGCAAGCGATACGTCGTCGAGGGCCTTGTGCCCGGCGTACTGCTTGGTGACATGTTCTACTGTTAGTAAATCCATAGTCGCTGCGAGTTATTTTTGGGGTTTGTTCGGCGACAAATATAACAACAATTTTTTGAATATCAAAAAATATTTATCGTTTTTCGATAATTCCCATCCGTCGCATATCCGTCCGTCAAAGGGCAGCGGACCGGAGAGAGCAGGCCGGACAGCAG
>CAKVKI010000073.1 GCA_934754975.1 uncultured Alistipes sp.
GATGATGTCTTCGGCGGGGAATCCCGCGTCGGTCAGCAGGCGGTAGGCGCGTGAGGCCACCTCGATCTTGCGTTCGCAGGTGTCGGCCTGCCCCCGTTCGTCGAAGAGCATCACCACTGCGGCGGCCCCGAAGCGGTGTATTTCTCTTGCCCGGCGCAGGAACTCGGCTTCGCCCTCCTTGAGCGAGATCGAATTGACCACCGATTTACCCTGCGTGACCTCCAGTCCCGCCGCGAGTACCTCCCATTTCGAGGAGTCGATCATCGTCGGCACACGGGCGATTTCGGGCTCCGAGGCCATCAGGTTGAGGAACGTGCGCATGGCTTCGACGCCGTCGATCATGCCGTCGTCCATGCAGACGTCTACGATCTGCGCCCCCGCATCGACCTGCGCACGGGCCACGGACAGGGCCTCTTCGTAATTGCCCTCGCGGATCAGGCGGGCGAATTTGGCCGAGCCTGCGACGTTGGTGCGCTCGCCGACGTTGACGAAATTGGTCTCGGGGGAGATGCGCAGCGGCTCCAGTCCGCTCAGCGTCGTGACGCGGCGCGGCGCCGGAACAGGGCGCGGGGCATAGCCGCAGGCGATTTTCGAAAGCTCGAAGATATGCGCGGGCGTCGTGCCGCAGCATCCGCCGACGATATTGACCAGTCCGCGGCGCATGTATTCGCCCACGTCTTCGGCGAACATCTCCGGGGTTTCGTCGTAGCCGCCCATGACGTTGGGAAGCCCTGCGTTGGGGTGCGCCGAGATGCGGAACGGGGCCGCTTCGGCCAGTCGTTCGAGGTAGGGCAGCAGTTGTTTGGCTCCGTAGGCGCAGTTCAGGCCGAGGGAGAGCAGCCGCGCATGCGACAGCGAGGTGCAGAACGCCTCGACGGTCTGTCCCGAGAGGGTGCGGCCGCTGGCGTCGGCCAGCGTGCCCGAGGCCATGACGGGGATCGTGCGGCCGAGTTTTTCGGCCAGCGCGTCGATCGCGTAGAGGGCCGCCTTGGCGTTGAGCGTGTCGAAGACGGTCTCGACCAGCAGGATGTCGGCTCCGCCGTCCAGCAGTCCCCGCGCCTGATCGGTGTAGGCTTCGGCGAGCTGTGCGAAAGTCACTTCGCGGGCCGCGGGGTTCGCCACGTCGGCCGACATCGAGGCCGTGCGGTTGGTGGGGCCCATCGAACCCGCCACGAAGCGGGGTTTCTGCGGGTTGCGGGCCGTAAATTCGTCGGCCGCGCTGCGGGCCACGGCCGCCGCCGCACGCGACATTTCGTAGGCGTACGCTTCCAGTCCGTAATCGGCCAGCGATACGGCGTTGGCGTTGAACGAGTCGGTTTCGATGATATCGGCCCCCGCCTGCAGGTATTTGACGTGGATTTCACACACCGCTTCGGGCCGCGTCAGGGCCAGCAGGTCGTTGCAGCCCTTGAGCAGCGAGGGCCACTCGCGGAACTGTTCGCCCCGGTAGTCCTCTTCGGTGAATCCGTACTGCTGGACCATGGTGCCGAAGCCGCCGTCGAGCAGCAGGATGCGGGATTCGAGTTGGTCGTATATGTTGGCCATTTATTTCTCTCTGATTTCGATTTCAAACAGTTTGTCCCAGTTCTTGCCCGTGACGAAGATGCGTCCCCCGGCCGCGTCGTATGCGATGCCGTTCAGCACGTCGGTCGCCGGGGTTATGTCCTCTTCGGGCAGCAGCCCCGTCAGATCGACGATACCCTCCACCGTGCCCGTCGCCGGGTCGATGATGACGATTTGGTCGGTGGTGTAGACGTTGGCCCAGATCTTCCCGTCGATCCACTCCAGCTCGTTGAGGAAGTTGACCGCTTCGCCCCGGAACGTTACCGTCGTGCGTTTTTCGCGTTTGAAAGTGGCCGGGTCGAGCGTGTAGATGTTGGCCGTGCCGTCCGACATGTAGAGCTTCTCCCCGTCGGTGGTCAGGCCCCAGCCTTCGCCGGGGTAGCGGAACTCCTTCACTTTCGCACCTGTCTTGGCGTCGTAGACGTAGGCTTTGTTCGACTGCCATGTGAGCTGGTAGACCTTGCCGCCCAGCAGGGTTATTCCCTCGCCGAAGTCCTCTTTGGGAAGACGTGCGAAGACCTCCGTGCGGCCCGTTTCGAGGTCGAGCGTCTGCACGACCGATTCACCGTGCTGGCCCGTGCCTTCCCACAACCGGCCGTCGACGTATTGCAGGCCCTGCGTATAGCTGGTCGCCGGATGCGGATGGACCGCCCGGATGCTGTAGGTGTATTCCTTGGGTTCCGCGGGCGCCGCGGGGCGTTTGGCCCGGGCCTGGTTTCCGCCGCACGAAGCGAGCAGCAGTCCCGACAGCAGAACGGTAACGAACTTTCTCATTTCTTTCTTATAAATTCGGTAGCAAAGATAGTGAAAGTCGGGCGCAGAAGCAAACCTGCTTACATTCTGCCGGGACGCATCCTCTCTAAGACCGTGTCAAAGATAGGAAAAACCCGTCATATGACGAATTTTTTTGACTCTCTTTGCCGAAAGAAAGATTTTGACTCAGGCAGCCGGCGCGACATCCCGGCGGCTGAGGAGTAGGCAGGTACACATTATATTTTAGAAAAAATATTGGTTTGTCCGCGAAAATCGCTATCTTTGCGAGCCGATTTCGGAAATAAGACAACAACAATATAGAAACCATTCATTATGAAGATCGTAAGAGAACAACGCGAAGAGAACAACTCGCTGCTCAAGGTAACGGTGGGCGAAGAGGATTACGGCCAGGCCGTCGAGAAAGAGCTGCGCGAATACAAGCGCAAGGCCAATATCCCCGGTTTCCGCCCCGGCATGGTGCCCATGGGCCTGGTCAAGAAGATGTACGGCAAGGGCGTGCTGGCCGAGCAGGCATACCGCACCGCCTCGAACTCGGTGTTCGAGTATCTCCAGAAGGAGAACATTGACTACCTGGGCGACGTGATTCCTTCGGAGGAGCAGGCCGAACTCGATTTCGAGAACGGCGCGGAGTTCGAATTCGTGTTCGAAATCGGCGAGGCTCCCGAGATAAAACTCGAACTTTCGGACAAGGATAAGCTGACCTACAGCAAGATCAAGGTGGACAAGAAGATGCACGACGACTACCGCGCCAACTACCTGCGCCAGTACGGCCGCCTGATCGACGCCGACAAGGTGACTTCGGACGAAGCGCTGTCGGTGACGCTCGACAACGGCGAGATGAACGTGGCGGACGCTTACGTGGGCCTGATCTCGATGTCGGAGGAGGAGCGCAAGCCCTTCATCGGCAAGAAGGCAGGCTTCAAGACCGAGGTCAATATCAACGAACTCTACAAGAACCCGTCGCAGCGCGCCGCCGTGCTGCAGGTCAAGGAGGACGAGCTGGAGGGCATCAAACCCGAATTCACGCTCGAAATCACCAAGATCCGCAAATTCGCCGAACCCGAGCTGAACGAAGAGTTCTTCAAGACGGCCTTCCCCGGCGGCGAAGTCAAGGACGAAGCCGGCCTGGACGCCTTCATCGACGCGCGCATCGAGCCGGAGCTGCGCCGCGAAAGCGACTACCTCTTCACGCTCCAGCTGCGCGACTACCTGGTGAAGAAAGCCGGTCTGAAAATGCCCGAAGCATTCCTCAAACGCTGGCTTTACACGATCAACGAAGGCAAATTCTCGATGGAGGACATCGACAAGGACTTCGACCAGTTCCTGAAGATGTTTACGTGGAACTACCTGCAGAAACACTTCATCAAGCAGGATAATATATCGGTGAGCAAGGACGAAGCGCTCGCGGAAGCCAAGGCGCTGGCCGCCGCGCAGTTCGCGCAGTACGGCATGCCGTCGGCTCCCGAAGAGATGCTGGCCGGTTACGCCGAGAAGATTCTGGCCGACAAGGATCAGGGACAGAAGATCTACGAGAAGCTGTACGAAGTGAAGGTCGTGGAGGACGTGAAGTCGAAGATCAAGGTGACGGAAAAAGCCGTATCTGCCGACGATTTCGCTAAATTGGCCAAGGCGCTTTAGTATTTGCCGAAAAAAGATTATCTTTGGACTTTGCAGGCGTGATGTTTGCAAAGTCCTTTTGTTTGACGATATACAGCTTTAAACGCCGTTTCGGCGACAGTCCGCCGTCCGCAGCTCCCGCCCGGAGCCGGCCGTGGGCCGCGAATAAGAGATGCCGGGCTGCCGGCCGGCGGTAAAAACGATAGCGATAGCGACAAACGATAACAAACGATAACGATAACGAAATATTTATTATGTCAGAATTTGAAAAATACGCACGGAATCACTGCGGTATCAGTTCGCTCAAACTGCACGATTTCCAGTCGGTCAGCGGCGCCTACGTGTCGCCCACGATCATCGAAGAGCGTCAGCTGAACATCGCCACGATGGACGTCTTCTCGCGGCTGATGATGGACCGCATCATTTTCCTCGGCGCGCCGATCTACGACGACGCGGCCAATATCATCCAGGCGCAGCTGCTGTTCCTCGAATCGGTCGATCCCGAGAAGGACATCCAGATCTATATCAACTCGCCCGGCGGTTCGGTTTCGGCCGGACTGGGCATTTACGACACGATGCAGCTGGTCAATTCCGACGTGGCGACCATCTGCACGGGACTGGCCGCTTCGATGGGCGCCGTGCTGCTCACGGCGGGCGCCAAGGGCAAGCGTTCGGCGCTGCCCCATTCGCGGGTGATGATCCATCAGCCGCTGGGCGGTGCCCAGGGGCAGGCTTCGGACATCGAGATCACGGCCCGCGAAATCCTGAAGACCAAGCGCGAGCTGTACGAGATCATCGCGGCTCATTCGGGCGTTGCGGTGAAGAAGATCGAGAAGGACGCCGACCGCGACTATTGGCTCACGGCGCGCGAAGCCAAGGAGTACGGGCTGATCGACGAGGTATTATCCAAACGCGGGAAATAATGGCTTCGACCAAAGGCAACAATCACAAGAACGGAGCGGGCGGCGACTGCTGCTCGTTCTGCGGCGCCAAGCGCAGCGACGTGGAGATCATGTTCCAGGGGATCGACGGCGCCAACATCTGCAACAAATGTATCGAGAACGGTTACCGGATCATCGTCGAGAACGACGTGGCTTCGGACCGCAGCAACCCCGCTGCGGCGCCGCTCAAGATGGAGGAACTGCTCAAACCGGCCCAGATCAAGGATTTCCTCGACCAGTACGTCATCGGCCAGGACGACGCCAAGCGTTATATGTCCGTCGCCGTTTACAACCACTACAAGCGGCTGCTCTATGCGCCCAAGGAGGACGAGGTCGAGATCGACAAGTCGAATATCGTACTGGTGGGTCCCACGGGCACGGGCAAGACGCTGATGGCCCGTACGATCGCCAAACTGCTGAAGGTGCCCTTCACCATCGTGGACGCCACGGTGCTGACCGAGGCGGGTTATGTGGGCGAGGATGTCGAGAGCATCCTTTCGCGGCTGCTGCAGGTCGCCGACTACAACGTCGAGCAGGCCGAACGGGGCATCGTCTTCATCGACGAGATCGACAAGATCGCCCGCAAAGGCGACAACCCCTCGATCACGCGCGACGTTTCGGGCGAAGGCGTGCAGCAGGCCCTGCTGAAGATTCTCGAAGGAACCGTGGTCAATGTGCCCCCTCAGGGCGGGCGCAAGCATCCCGAACAGAAATTCATTCAGGTCGATACGCGCAACATCCTCTTCATCTGCGGCGGCGCGTTCGACGGCGTGGAGAAGAAGATCGCCCAGCGTTTGAACACCCGCGCCATGGGGTACGGACGGCTCAAGGCCGACCGCATCGACCGCGGCAATATGATGCAGTACATCACGCCGCAGGACCTCAAATCGTTCGGGCTGATCCCCGAACTGGTGGGCCGCCTTCCGGTGCTGACCTACATGCAGCCCCTCTCGCGCGAAGCCCTGCGGTCGATCCTCACCGAACCGAAAAACGCCATCGTCAAGCAGTACAAGCGGCTCTTCGAGCTGGACGAGGTGAAACTCACGTTCGACGATGCGGTGCTGGACTATATCGTGGACAAGGCCGTCGAGTTCAAACTCGGCGCCCGCGGCCTGCGCTCGATCTGCGAGGCGATCATGATGGACACGATGTTCGACCTGCCCTCGACCGACACGCGGAAATTCGTCGTGACGCTCCCGTATGCAAAGAAAAAGATAGAAAAAGCAAATATTTTAGAGCTTAAGCAGGTTGGGTAGTATCTTTTTTATTACTTTTGTGACAAAAAGAGACACTGATAATAACATAAAGACTTTAAAACTGTAAATACTCATGTCATCTACCAATTCCAAACTTACCCGCGTGGCCGACAATATCCGCATCCTTTCGGCCGCGATGGTCGAGAAGGCGAAGTCGGGACACCCCGGCGGCGCCATGGGCGGCGCCGACTTCATGACGGTACTCTATACCGAATTCCTGCGCTACGATCCCGACAACATGGCTTATCCCTACCGCGATAGGTTTTTCCTCGATCCGGGCCACATGTCGCCGATGCTCTATTCGACGCTGTCGCTGGCCGGATACTACACCTCCGAAGACCTGCAGTCGCTGCGTCAGTGGGGCAGCGTGACGCCGGGGCATCCCGAAGTGGACGTCGCGCGCGGCGTGGAGAACACCTCGGGACCGCTCGGACAGGGGCATGCGATGGCTTTGGGCGCCGCTATCGCGGAACGCTTCATGGCGGCCCGCTTCGGCGAGTGGATGGCGCACAAGACCTATGCCTACATCTCGGACGGCGCCGTCGAGGAGGAGATTTCGCAGGGCGTGGGCCGCATCGCCGGACACCTGGGGCTGAGCAATTTCATCATGTACTACGACTCGAACAACATCCAGCTTTCGACCAAGGTCGATGAGGTGATGACCGAGAACGTGGCCATGAAGTACGAAGCGTGGGGCTGGAACGTGCTGTCGGTGGACGGACAGAACATCAACGAAATCCGCGAAGCGCTCGTTGCCGCGAACTCCGAGACGGAGCGTCCGACGCTCATCATCGGCCGCACGGTCATGGGCAAGGGCGCCAAAGGCCCCGCCGGCGAGAGCTTCGAAGACAAGGTTTCGACCCACGGCCAGCCGCTTACGGCGGCGGGAGCCGACTTCGCCGCGACGGTCAGCAACCTCGGGGGCGATCCGGACGATCCGTTCGCCGTCTTCGCCGAGAGCCGCGAAGCCTTCGCCGAGCGCCGTGAAGCGCTGCGCGCATGGGCCGCACACCGGGCCGGGGTCGAGAAGTCGTGGCGCGCCGAGCATGGCGACCTGGCCCGCAAACTCGATATGTTCCTTTCGGGCCGCCTGCCCCACATCGACTACAATTCGATCGAGATGAAGGGCGGCATGGCCACGCGCGCGGCATCGGCTGCGGTGCTGGGCGTCTACGCCGAGAAGATCGACAACATGATCGTCGCTTCGGCCGACCTGTCGAATTCGGACAAGACCGACGGATTCCTCAAGAAAACCAAAGCCTTTACGAAGGGCGACTTCAGCGGCAAATTCTTCCAGGCGGGCGTCTCGGAGCTGACGATGGCCTGCGTGGCCAACGGCATGGCGCTGCACGGCGGCGTGATTCCGGCCTGCGGCACGTTCTTCGTCTTCTCGGACTACATGAAACCCGCCGTGCGCCTTTCGGCCCTGATGCGCCTGCACGTGATCTATATCTGGACGCACGACTCGTTCCGCGTGGGCGAGGACGGTCCCACGCACCAGCCCATCGAGCATGAAGCCCAGATCCGCCTGATGGAACACCTCAAAAACCACCACGACGAGCGTTCGATGGTCGTGCTGCGCCCGGCCGACGGCGAAGAGACCGTCATGGCGTGGAAGCTGGCCGTTGAGGAACACCGCCCCGTGGCGCTGGTGCTGTCGCGTCAGAATATCAAGACCCTGCCCGCGCTGGGCGAAAGCCGCCGCGAGGAGGCCGCCCAGCTCGCCAAGGGCGGTTATGTGGTGCTGGATTCCGCAAAGCCCGAAGTGGTGATGGTAGCCACCGGCTCGGAGGTCGCCACGCTCATCGAAGGCGCCGAACTGCTGGCCGCCGAGGGTATCGCCGCGCGCGTGGTGAACGTGCCCAGCGAGGGCCTGTTCCGCGACCAGCCCCGTTCCTATCAGGAGAGCGTACTGCCCGCAGGCGTAGTGCGTTACGGCCTGACGTCGGGACTTCCCGTGAACCTCATGGGACTGGTGGGCGAAAAGGGCTATATCCACGGCTTGGATCACTTCGGCTGGTCGGCTCCCTACACGGTCCTCGACGAGAAATTCGGTTACAACGGTAAAACCGTCGCCGAAGAGGTTAAGAAACTGCTCGGAAAGTAACCGCTGCGTGCGACCTCTTCGGCAACGAATCCTTTCGGGCGAAGAGGTCAGGAAACTGCTCGGGAAGTAACCGCTGCGTGCGACCTCTTCGGCAACGGAGTACTGCTATTGAAAGCCCCGGTCCCAAAGGCCGGGGCTTTCGTGTGTGAAAAAGTGAAGCAGGGAGCAAATTATAAAATTAGGAATTGAAAGTTAAAAATTAGAAATTGGGGTCCAGAATTTTACAACCCCTGTGCAACTTTTCGGCTCCGGCCGCGTCTAATGGGGAAAACAGTTTCTGCAATGAGCCTACAGCGAACCAAACAGTATGAATTCGAGACCTTCGTCCGGGAACACCGCCGCATCGTCGGCAAGGTCTGTTACCTCTATGCCGTGGACAGCGACGACTTCGACGATCTTTATCAGGAGGTGCTGATTAACCTGTGGCGGGGATTCGACGGATTCGAAGGCCGGGCCAAAGCTTCGTCGTGGGTCTACCGCGTCGCGCTGAACACCTGCATTTCGTACCACCGCCGCAACCGCCGCCATACGGGCCGGCTGCCGCTGACCGACTGTTCGGGCGCAGCCGACGAAGATACCGAACGCGGCGAGCGGCTGCGGGAACTGTATGCGCTGATAAACCGGCTCGATGCGCTCGAAAAGGCGGTCGTGATGCTGTGGCTCGACGAGCTTCCTTACGGGGAGATCGCCGCAATCACGGGGCTTACGCGCAACAACGTGGCTTCGAAGCTCCACCGCGTCAAGCTGAAACTGCGTGAACAGGCAAATCATTAAAACTCCCCGAATATGAAACTCGACGAACTGAAAACCAAATGGCACGAGCTGGACGGACGTCTGGCATGCACGGATACTAAAATAGACCGGCTGACGGCGGAGGTCTCGGCCGGGAAAATCACCTCGGCCAAGCAGCGGCTGGTGCGCACGACACGGCTGGGAATCTTTCTGCTGGCGACGCTGCCGCTGTGTTTGGCCAACATATTCCGTACGGGCGAAGCCGACCCCGGAACGGCCGTCAAGGTGACGCTGGCGCTCTTTATCTTCGCCATGCTGGCGCGGCAGATCGCGCTGCTGGTGCTGCTGGCGCGGATCGAGCCGGGAAATGGGACCGTGCGCGAAACCTGCGCGGCCGTACTCCGGTTCCGCACCTGCTTCCTCTGGGGCGTGGGCGCGGGTATCGCGCTGGGCGTGCCGCTGCTGATCTCGCTGGGGGTTTACATGGGCAACCTGACCACGCCCTATGTGTTTTACGGATTCGTGGCCGGACTGATCGTCGGACTGCCCCTCGGCGTGCGTATCTTCCTGCGGATGACGGGCGATATCAATGCCCTGCGCGCCGCCCTGCGGGAGACGGATGGGGACGTTGGGAATTAAAAATTAGAAATGGTGCGCAGGTAAATCAGCCCTCGCCCGATAACGAAAATCCCCGGATTCCTGTGGCGGAGTCCGGGGATCGTTATATATTTTAAGGTGCGCCGTGTCGAAGTTGCCCTGTGCAGCTCCGGAATTGCGGGAGTGATGCCGTGCGGCTGACGATCTATTGCATGTAGAGCGTGATCCGGTCGTAATAGCGGCCGCCGATGTAGAGTTCGGCGGTCAGCACGCCGCGGCGGATATGGACCCGGCGCAGTTCGCGCGGGGAATCGACCCGGCCGTAGTCGATGTAGATCGTGTCGTCGTCGTAGGCGTCCCACTGGATGTTGAGCGTGTCGAGGACCCGCCCGCCGCCGGCGTAACGGAGTTCGTCGCTTCCGAAGCCGTCGGCCCCGAAGTAAACATAGCTGTCCAGCGCATAGCCGTCCTGGTAAAATCCGAGGTCTCCGGCCCAGACGCGGCCTGCGAGCGTGTCGTAGAGATCGTCGTTGTCGTTTTCGCAGGACGAAAAACCGACGGCGGCCAGAAGCATCCAGGCGGCGAGTAAAAATCTTTTCATACAGCGTGTATTAGGTTCAATTAGAACGCAAAGATAATGCAAGGTGAGCGCAATGTCAAATTTATTTGAACATTGCCGAACCGCAGCCTGTCTAAGCCGGAATTTCTTTTTCGGCAAAGATGATGCAAGGAGCGCGCAAAAACAAAATGTTTCTTGCATATTCTGAAATTCCTTTGTATCTTTGCACTCCCGCCCGTAACGCGGGGAAATGTGGAAAGATTTGACTGATTGCAACCACAATAAAAAATCGCTAAAACAGCTTATTTTTTATTCCGACAGCCAATTTTCCCCCATTTTATACGTTTTATTTTCCCGGTTCGGTTTTTTCCGTCCGGAGGTTCGAACGCCTGTGCAGTCTGCCGGCTGCGGTGCGCCGGAGCTTTTCCGGCGGAGGACGGGCCGCCGGAGCCGTGCAGGCCGTGTGACAAGTCGCCGGATCGGTGGGCGGCAACCTGCCTGAGCCGGGTCCGGGCTGTCGGGGTATCCGGATGTACTGGGGCCGCGTACTTTCCGCCCGCACCGTGGCCGCATGCGGGAAGTCCCCTCCGAGGAGGGG
Organism: uncultured Alistipes sp.; assembly: GCA_934754975.1. GTDB lineage: Bacteria > Bacteroidota > Bacteroidia > Bacteroidales > Rikenellaceae > Alistipes. The sequence continues at coordinate 10,745 of CAKVKI010000073.1, forward strand.
TTTTAGGGGAGGGTCAGACCAGCAAACGCGGCCGCAGGCCGCGAGGAAAACACTCCGGGCTGATGCGCGGTGCGTAGGTAGGGGAACCGGAAACAGGCTCCTCTGTCAGGC
>CAKVKI010000074.1 GCA_934754975.1 uncultured Alistipes sp.
TTCCATGATTTTCTTACGGCGCTGCCTTTCGCTCTTGTTCGGCGAAAATCCCATGTATTTGCAGGCATGGTCGTTTTTCAGAATGCAGATGCAGATACGTTTGAACGTGGGCAGCCGGTTGAATTCAGGCAGGTCTATGTCGTCGAGATATTCCATCCGCACGGGCCGTTTGTCCGTGCGGTAAGCGCTCTTGTCGCCGACCTCGATGCGGATGCCGGCCTTTTGCAGTTTTACGATGGTTTCGTCGGAAAGACATCCGCCCTTTTCACGCCAGAAACGGATGCTTACAGAGAGTTTTTCCAGGTAATTCCGCCGTGTCCGCTCCGGAAGGGTCGAGAGCAGGAAGCGCATGTAACGCTCCCATGTCATCCCTTTCGGCAGGCGTGCCGATTGCCAGCCGACGGCAGCCGTCCGACCGTACAGTGCGGCGAAATTGGCTCCGTTGACCCGGCCGACCATGCGGCCCCATGTGTCCGGGTCGATGGCCTTGTAGAGATGCAGGCTTGCGATAGCCGGCGAGATGAACGGACTGGCTACACGCTGATTGTCCAGCGGTACCCCGGCCCGGTAGAAAAGGTCGTACAGCCGGTTGTAGGGCCAGCCGAAACGTCCGTTCGCCGTCCAGATGTCGGTCGTCAGCCAGTCGTAGAGCGGGTAGGCGTTGCAAATGCCGCTGCCGGCCCATTGCCGTATCCACCGCTTGCCGGCGAATCGGTTGTGATTGCGGTCGCTGTATATCGTGCGCCAGCGGTTGAAACTCTCCTGCGTGCGGATGCCGATCAGACAGCAGGTGCGCGTCGCGCCGCTGCGTTCGTGGAGCCATTCGGCGAAGCGGTTCTGAAATTCGTAATCCCACATTTCGTCGGTAAAGAACGGAAAGTCGCATTGCGTAAAGCATCCCGCAGGCATTTCACACGCCCAGATGTCCCGTTTCGACTCCTCCCACGGCCGCCAGTACTGCTGGAACATGGATGTGCAGGTTTGTACTTTGAACGGTATGCAGACCCGGTAGACATCGAGAATGTCGGCGTTCGCGGCCAGCGTCCGGTTCACATAGTCGATCGTATCGCGGTATTGGATCTCGTAATCCATATGGAACACGCCGATTCTGCGCCGCAAGCCGTGTTGCCGGATGTAGTCGATACAGAGATTGAGCAGTACGCCGCTGTCCTTGCCTCCCGAAAAAGAAACATAGATATTATCGAAAAGGTCGAAAATCGTTTTCAGCCGTTGCTGTGTCCGCTCGTAAACATTCATGGCTGTCGGTTTTTCCCGTACTGCATCGTTACGTACTGCGTCCATTCTTTCATGGGGATGAATCCTTCGGCGCGGAATACCTCCGTATGGCGAATCAACGTGACGGAACGTATCGTATAGTCGCGGTGGTAGTATTGTACGACTTCCCGCAGAAACCGTGCGAGCAGCTGCCGATCGTCGCCCGAAATATAGTAATTATTGATTTTGGCTACTCCCCTGTCGGTAATTTCCACCGGCATGAACCCGAAGACGTTTTCTCCTTCCCAAGCCACGAACCACGTATGCGAACGCGAGGTCCAGAACGGATAATTATTGTTCTGGCGCAGTACGCTGCGCCGCATGACCAAAGGCGCGACGAGTGTATAAAGGCGGGGCGAAGTGCCGTCCAGTTTCTCGATTGTCATATCCAAAATGCCGCGTTTGCGGCCTTATTGTTGTATATTTATGTCTGAATGTATTGTGTGTGGGTCTGTTCATCACAAATATAAAAAATATCGGCCATTTTCTCAAATTTTCGGGCAAAACGCAGCGCCAAACGAAGCAACACGACCGCGATTTGCGGCCATATGCAGAGAATTTCTTATGACAAGTCCGTTGCGTTTTAATACTCGGAAGGAGTAACCCCGAATTTGGCTTTGAAACATTTTGAAAAATAGGACGCCGTGGTAAATCCCACCATATACATGATCTCCGTGACGGATAGTTTCCGCTGCGAAAGGTAAAGCGCGGCTTTCTGCAGCCGGGTGTCACGGATAAACTCGACGACGCCCATGCCGGTCAGCTGTTTGATCTTGCGATATATCTGCTTGCTGCCGTAGCGGCTCTCTTGACACAGGGCCGCGGCGGAGAAATCGGGGTCGCTGATATGTCTGTTCACGATGTCGACGATCTCCTGCAGAAATTTCTCGTCCGACGATTGCAGCGTCTCGACCTGCGGAGTCAGCATCTGCTGCTGCTTCATCTTCTGCAAATATTGCTCGTGTTTGATAAGCAGTTGTATGATACGGCTGTTGAGGTAATTCAGGTTGAACGGTTTGGCGATGAAGGCGTCCGCATACTCGAACGACTGCAGCTGAGTCTGCATGTCGTTCCGGCCCGTCAGGACGATGATCGGCAGGAATGCGGTGCGGACCGAACTGCGGATGGCCCGGCTCATTTCGAGACCGTCCATGCCCGGCATGGCGATATCCGTAATTACGAGGTCGGTCTTTTCGGCGGCAAGTAGTTCCAGTCCCTCCTTACCTTCGGATGCTACGCGGAATGTGTAATCCTCGCCCAGCGAAGCTACGATCAGATCGCGGATATCTGGATTATCTTCTACCAGCAGCAGGATGGGTTTGCGGCTGTGCTGCCATACCTTCGAAAGATTGTGCAGCGAATACGCTTCCTCCGGAACGGACTGCAGCAGGAACGAGTCGGCTTTCATGGTCGAAAGGCGTATGGTAAAGCAGGCGCCTTTTCCCGGCGTCGAACTTACGGAGAGCTGGCCCTTGTGCATTTCAACGCTCTTTTTTACAAGATAAAGTCCTATTCCCGAGCCGTTGGGGTTGCCGCTCTGGTTCGAAGGCGCGCGGTAATACTGGTTGAAGATGAAGGGCAGTTCCTCAGGACGGATGCCGCAGCCGGTATCTTCGACCCGGATATCGGCATAGAGCATATCGGAAGCCTGCTCTCCGAGGTTTACCGACATCAGCACACTGCCGCCTTCCGGAGTGAATTTCAGGGCGTTGGAGAGGAGGTTTTCCAGTGCGGATTCCATCTTTATCCGGTCGACCATGAAAATATAGCCGATATCGTCCGCCGTGAACCGGGCATTGACCCCTTTGTGCGCAAAAGCCGGAGCGAATCCATCGAAGACCGTTCGGGCAAGATCCTGAATCGAGGTGGCTGCGGGGATGAAGAGCGGCGATGCGCTGTTTTCGTTGTAGTCGAGCATCTGGTTGATCAGCAGGTGCATTTTTTCCGCATTGCTCTGCACGGATCGCAGTTCGTGGCTCCGCAGGGCATTCGATTCGGAAGTAACCATCCGGCTTACGAGTCCGATGATAATGCTCAGCGGACTTTTGAATTCGTGCGACAGGTTGGCGAAGAATTCCGATTTCATGGCGACCAGTTTGAGCGTTTTTTCCCGCTCCAGATGCTCTATCTGCAGTTGGTGGCGCATGCGGATGAAATAGACGATCCAGAGAACGAGTCCGGTAAGAAGAATCCCGTAGAGCAAAAAGGCTATGGTGGTGGCGTACCATACGGGGCGTATACGGACATCGAGCGACGTGACAATCGGCGAAGGATTGCCGGCAGGTTCGAGGGCGCAGACTTCGAAAAGATAGGTTCCCGCCGGGACATTGATGAAGACGGCGCGATTGCTGTTGTCCGCCGTTTGCTGCCACTCATCGTCGAACCCGCGGAGACGGTAGGCGAACCGTCCGCCGGGATTGACGAAACGCAGCGACGAAAATTCCAGCGCAAAGGAGTTCTGGTGGTGACGCAGCGTGATACCTTTCGTCCGGGCGATATTTTCCGGCAGGATGACATCGCCTCCGTATTTCTCGCCGACCGTTACGGGGCGGTTGTTGAGCAGCAGCGATGTGATGACCACGCGCGCCGAATCGGCTGCGGCGCCGGCATTGCGCCCTTGAAATTCGAAATAGCCGTCGATAGTTCCGAGATAGAGTTTGTCGCCAAGGGCCGTGCCGCACAGGACAGGCCCCTCTGCGGGCGGATAATGCGACCACTTGCCGCCGGATACGTCATAGGACGAAATGCCGGAATCGCCCAAAACCCACAGTTTGCCGTTTTGCGGTATGAGGGCCCGCACCGGAAGTAAAAATCCCGGCACGACATGCACTTGTTTGTCTGCGTCGATCCGGCACACCCCCTTGTCGGTTCCGATCCAGATCGTCTGCCCGTCTTCGGCCAGCGTATTCGCCGTCATTCCGCCGGGCAGGGAGAGCGCCGATGCCGACTGCATATCCAGATCGACGATGTCCAGTCCGGCATTGGTAAGTGCCGCGCAGAACCGGTCGTTGAGCGCCAATTGCGACACGACGTTTCCCGATATCGCAGGCTGCGACTCTTTCGAAAAATGGCGGTCGGCAATTACCGGCATGCCGTTGCCGGAAAGGCGGTCTTTCCCGACGACGAAGAGTCCTCCGTCGTAGGTGCCTATCCATAAACGCCCCCGACAATCTTCCCGTACGGCATACATCCAGTTGGAACTGTAACGCCCGGATGCTTCCGTGAGAGGATGGTGGCTGATCCGCCCCGTCGCATAATCGCAGCGATCCAATCCTCCGTCCGAAGCGATCCATATCCCTTTGTCGTCGGCATGCAGATCGCGAACCTTGTTGTGTCCGAGCCGTTGCCTGCCTGCGCCGGACTTGTACCATGCGCCTGCACCACCCCGCGGATCGCTGCGGATCAGACCGTTCATACCCCCGAGCCAGAGATTTCCTGCGGGATCGCATCGGATAACCCCGACATCCAGTCCGTCGTCGCTTCCCGTGAGATTTTTGATCCCGTGGAAAACACACTCGGCCGGAGTCTGTGCTATTGAAACACCGTGATCCGTTCCCAGCCAGATATTGCCGCCGTCGCCCCGGAAAACGGTCCAAACCACGTTATTCGGCAGCGAACGGCTGTTTTCGACTTCGTGTCTGAAATGGCGGAAATGCTCTGCACTGTCTTTGATATAAAGTCCGTCGTCCGTACCTATCCACAACGTATCCTCCCCTGCGTGCAGGAAATTTTTCACCGGTGTATTTTCCAGGTAAAGCCGCGACGAGCGCGAAACGGGATCGTAATGGATCAATCCCCGCTCGGTTCCCAGCCAAAGCGTGCCGGGATGCCGGTCGTCGGCCGTAATGTCGAGCAGCAGATTGTTGTGATAGCGATCGGAATAAGGCAGCGGATGCGGTTCCATGTCGCCGTCGGGCAGCAGCCGGTAGAGATAGTTGTACGTTCCGAACCATAACTTTCCGTCGATTTCCCGGCAACAGGCGATGTGTTCGGAAGGAATGAAGCGATCCCCGTTCGCTGCGGCATAAAGCGTCGTGCGGTCGTTTTTGCGGTCCATGAGCAACAGCCCCGTCGTAGTTCCGACCCACAGGGAGTCTCCTGTTTGGAGAAAGGCTTTGACGTGCCTGCTCCCGCAGGCCTCGAAACGGCGGAAGTTATCCTTGCGGCAATCGTAGACTGCGGCGCCGATGTCTGTTCCTACGAACAACTCTCCCTCTGCCCGGTCATACAGCAGCGTGTTGATCCGGTTGTTGCTTATCGACAGCGGATCGGCCGCGTCGTGGCGGTAAATTTCGAAGTGATAACCGTCGTAACGGACCAGCCCGTCGTCGGTGCCGATCCAGATGAACCGGTCGTTATCCTGCGCCAGTGCGAAGGCCGGCGATATTTTTCCGCCTATGCGGGGCAGCTGATGGAAATAGCCCGGGGCAAAGGTTTGCCCGCGGACGCATAAGGCGCCCAGCAGGAACAAGGATGACAAAAGTATACGGCGGTTCATATCGATCTTCGGTTTAAACAAATATAATGGAATTGTCGCCGAAATGCAAAATCTGTCCGATTCCATATACATGTTGTCCGATTTGTTGCAACGGCGAAATGCACTGAAAGGTAATTTTGCAGTACCTGAAAACCGTATTTTGCTCGTTTCGCCGTTTTTCGGTATCTTCGGATGCGCCGACACCGTGCGGGACAATGAATAAAACTAACCTTAATTCAACCTTATGAGAAAATTGTTTCTATTGACAACGGCGCTCATCGTCCTGTCGGCTCCCGGCGCAGGAGGTATCGTGACTGTTGCGGCGCAGGACAGAACGACGAAGGTGTCGGGCACAGTCACCGATGAATCGGGCGATCCGATGCTGGGCGTGACCGTCGTGGTGTCGGGAACGACCACCGGCGTTTCGACCGGACCGGACGGAAAGTTCGAAATCAGCCTGCCGCTCTCCGGCACGCTGACCTTCTCTTATTTGGGATATCAATCCCAGACCCGCACGGTCGATGCCTCGGGGCGGCTCGACGTCGAGATGCAGCCCGATGCGCAGGCCATCAGCGACGTGGTGGTGATCGGTTACGGCACGACGACCAAAAAAGACCTGACGGGTTCCGTCTCGACGGTCAGCAGCAAGGATTTCAATGCCGGACTGATCGCCTCGCCCGAACAACTTATCAACGGCAAGGTTTCAGGCGTGCAGATCATGTCGTCGAGCGGTTCGCCGACGTCCGGCAGCACCATCCGCATCCGCGGCGGAGCATCGCTCAACGCTTCGAACGACCCGCTGATCGTGCTGGACGGCGTACCTCTCGAAATCGGGGGAATCGCCGGCAACGACGGCAATTTCATGTCGCTGATCAATCCTTCGGACATCGAGTCGATGACTGTCCTGAAAGACGCCTCGTCGACGGCAATCTACGGTTCGCGCGCTTCGAACGGCGTGATTATCATAACGACCAAGAAAGGCGCCGGCGATAAGCTCCGCGTGAGCCTTACTTCGACGCAGTCGGTGCAATGGCGGACCAGACTGGCCGACATGCTCTCCTACGACCAGTTCGTCGATGTGGTGCGCGCACAAGGAGAGGGTTATACCTCACTGCTGGGCAGCGAGTATACCGACTGGAACAAACAGATTTACACGCCGGCGTTCGGTACGGACAATAACCTGAGTCTTTCGGGCCGTTTTGCGCGCTGGTTTCCGTTCCGCGCCTCGGTGGGCTACTACAATCAGGACGGCATCCTCAAAACCGACAATGCAGAGCGCGTCACGGGCAACCTTTCGCTCAATCCCTCGTTTTTCAAGGATTATCTCAAAGTCAATATCAGTGTCAAGGGAGCATACAACAAGAACCAGTTCGCGCCCGCAGGAGCCATCTGGAACGCTGCGACCTTCAATCCCACGGTGCCGGTCTACTCGGGCAGCGATGTGCTGGGCGGGTTTTACGAGATCGTCGGCAGCAACGGACTGCCCAACACGGATGCCGTAAAAAATCCGCTGGGCCTGCTGCGTCAGACCGATGCGAACAGCACCGTGAAACGTTTCGTGGGCAATGCCGATGTAGACTACCGCATGCACTTCCTGCCCGACTTGAAACTCCATATGGCCGTAGGCTATGACTATGCCGAAGGCAAAGGCAGCACGTTTATTCCAGAAACCGCCGCGTCGAACTACGACACCAAGGGTTATTACGATCCTTACGGACCTGCTAAAAAGTATAACAAGCTCTTTACGGCCTACCTGAATTACAATAAAGAGATCGCCGCCATCCGCAGTCGTATCGACGCTACGTTCGGTTATGATTACCAATACTGGAAATCGACCTATCCCGCAGGCGACCGTTACAATGCCGCCGGAGAGAGTCTCAATCAGGCTTTTCAGGCTACGGACCAGCGTCATGTACTGCTGTCCTATTACGGGCGCCTGAATTTCACGTTCGATTCACGCTATATGCTCACGGCGACCGTCCGCCGCGACGGCACCTCCCGCTTCTCGAAAGACCAGCGTTGGGGGACCTTTCCCTCGGTGGCGCTGGCATGGCGTCTTTCGCAGGAATCCTTCCTGAAAAACAGCACCGTCGTCAGCGACCTGAAACTGCGCGCCAGTTACGGCGTCACGGGACAGCAGGACGGCATCGGCAACTACAACTACCTGCCGATCTACTATGCCGGAACGAGTAACAGTCAGTATCTTGACGCCGAAGGCAACTACATCGACACCTATCTGCCGTCGTCCTATGTTTCGGACATTAAATGGGAAACGACCAAATCCTGGAACGTCGGCTTCGATTTCGGACTGTCGGACAATCGCATTTCGGGAAGCGTGGATTACTATACCCGCAAAACGGAGGATCTGCTGGCCACTGTCCCCGCTCCGGCAGGCACGAATTTCAGCAAGATGATTACGACCAATGTCGGCAATGTCGAGAGTTCGGGTCTGGAGGCTTCGCTCAACCTGATTCCCGTCGATACGAAAGACTGGACCTGGAACGTCGGGTTCAACGTTACGTGGCAGAAGGTCGAAATCACCAACCTGACGCTGATCGACAACGGCAAGGTCACCGAGACGCTCGTCGGTCCGACCGTAGATGACAAATACGTACAGGTCATGACCGAAGGGAAAGCCCCGTACAGTTTTTTCGTCTACAAGCAGCTTTACGATGAGAGCGGCCGCCCCATCGAGGGCGCTTACGCCGATCTTAACGGCGACGGCAAGATTACTATCGACGACCGCTACTGCTACCATTCGCCGGCCCCTGACGTGATGATGGGTTTCAACACCTCCGTGCGCTGGAAGCGGCTGACGCTCTCGACCTCGCTGCGCGCCAGCATCGGCAACTATGTCTACAATGCGATGGCGATGAACACAGGAGCGCTTGAAACCATGAAATACAGCGCCCCGCAACTGAGCAACCTCTCGTCGAGCTACCTGAAAACAGGATTCAAGGCCCGCCAATTTTATTCGGACTACTACGTTGAAAACGCCTCGTTCCTGAAGATGGACAACCTGACCCTGAGCTACGACTTCGGGCGCATCATCCGCAAAAAGATCGGGTTGCGCGCTTCGCTGATGGTGCAGAACGTCTTTACGGTCACCGACTACACGGGCGTCGATCCCGAGATACCCAGCGGTTTCGACAGTTCGTTCTATCCCCGCCCGCGCATCGTGTCGCTCAGCCTGGGAATCGACTTCTAACGCCTAAAACCAATCGTGATGAAAACCGCAATACACAGTTTGCTTTATACGGCCGCAGGTGCGGCAATGCTGCTCACGGGCTGCGTCGGCGACCTGGACCAATATCCGCACACCGACACCACTTCGAAAGATATTTATGTAAGTGTCGAAAACTACGAATCGGTGCTTTCGGGCATCTACACTTCGCTGATCGTCAACCTGAGTTCCATCTCGGGCGATGACCGCTACCAGAATTACACCCGTTCGCTGATGATGTTCCAGGAGTGTTCCACCGACACGATAGACGATGTGTGGCTTTCTGGCGAAAGCATGACCGACGTGAACAACCAGTCGTGGACCGCGGGCGATCCGTGGGTCTCGGCGATCTATTATCACATATACAATATCGTATCGCTCACCAACGAATTTATCCGCAATGCTTCGGACAGCGCTATCGGCAAATTCTCCGACAGTGAACAGGCGCAGATTCGCATCTGGCGCGACGAAGCGCGCTGTATCAGGGCCTTGGCCTATTGGCATGCGCTCGATCTTTTCCCGGCGGCATCGTTCGTCACGGAGGACGATCCCGTGGGTTCATATATTCCGCCGGTCTATACGCGCAGGCAGCTTTTCGCGTTCATCGAAGGCGAGCTGCAGGAGTTGGGCACGACGCTTCCCCAAACCAATTACGGTCATATGAACCGCGCTGCGGCATGGGCGCTGCTGGCCCGTATGTATCTCAATGCGAAGGTATATACCGGAGAAGATAAATATTCGGAGTGCATCTCCTGCTGCCGGGAGGTGATGAAAGACGGCTACTCGCTCGAACCCGATTACGCCAAGCTCTTCAACGCCGACAACCATAAGCGTACCAACGAGATCATCTTCGCGCTGGCCTGCGATGCTGCCCATACCGTAGCATGGGGCGCCGGCACCTATCTCGTCTGCGCCCCGCGTTTCGACAACGACGACGGCATGCTCGAAGATTTCGGCGTTTCGAGTTACTGGAACTGCCTGCGGGTCCGTCCGCAGCTTGTCGATCTTTTCCAGCCGGGCGACAGCCGGGCTATGTTCGGAGACAAGGACCGGAAAAATTACGCCGACGCTCCGGACGATTACTATGCGATCGACGGCGATACGAAATACAAATACCGCGACCGCAGCAAGGAGATCATCGGCCACGACGAGACGACTTCGGGCTGGCTGCTCAACAAGTGGAGCAACCTGACCGACGACCGGCAGGCAGCTTCGGATACGCGCGTCAACGGCGCTGAGACCGACTACCCGGTCTTCCGGCTGGCCGACGTTTACCTGATGCTGGCCGAAGCGGTCGTACGGGGCGGCGAAGGCGCCACGCGCGGAGATGCGTTGGGGTTGGTCAATCTTGTCCGCGAACGCGCCTACGGCAACGATTCGGGCAATATCTCCGACAGCCAGATGACACTCGGCTTCCTGCTCGACGAACGGGGCCGTGAACTCTACTCGGAGAGCATTCGCCGCACGGACCTGATCCGTTTCGGCAAATACACGTCGGGCTATCGCTGGAACTGGAAGGGCGGCGTAAAGGACGGCGCCGACGTCCATGCCCGTTATGCCTACCTGCCGATTCCCGAGGCGGAACTCTCGGCCAATCCGACGCTCAAAAGCGCAAACACCGAACTGGGATATTAAACCGCAAACGACATGAAAAAGATACAAACCATACTTTTGATTTTCACCGTCGCATGGATAATGGCGGCCTGTCAGAAAGACGGGGAAATGCTCGTCGTCACGGCACCCGAAGGCGCATCCGGGCTGGGAACCGACGTTCCCGAGATTGTCCTGTCGCCGGATAATGCCGACAATCTGGCGCTGACCCTCTATTGGAACAACGGCCAGGCTCCCACGGTAAGCAACC
>CAKVKI010000075.1 GCA_934754975.1 uncultured Alistipes sp.
GCATCCAGCTGCGAACCATAAATCGTACAGTCGCAATAGTACGACGAGAACCAGATACTTCCGTCGGCGGTCGAGAAAAGCGGCGATGCGAAAAAGAGCTGGTCGTAATCGTCACGCAGATCGTTGGCCTCCGTGTATTCTTTCGCCCAGTAAACGTTCGGGAAAGTGGCTGTATTCGTACCGCTTACAAGGGAAATCGTGCCGAGGGTTACGGCTTTGCCGTCGATTCCGACCATGTTTTCACTTGTCTCGAACGAAATAAGTTCGTTTACGCGAATCACGCACTTGGCTGTAAATTCGCCGCATTTCGCCGTTACGGTCGCTTCGCCGGCAGACAGAATCTCGACCAGTCCCGAATCGGAGACAGTCGCTACGGGTTCATTGTCCGAAGTCCACGTTACAGGATCTGCCGCGTCGGACGGAGTCACCGTCGCAACAAGCTGTATGGTTTTTCCGGGAACAGTCTCCGCATCGTTCCGGTCCAGTGCGATGCCGGTTGCCGCAACGGGCGCTTCGGGTTTGTCGTCCGAGCAGGCTGCGAATGCAAACGCCGCAAAAGCGATAAGTAAAAGTTTTTTCATCTTTCGTTTGTTTAAGTTATCTATGTAAAATAAAAAAATCCGGTCCCGAACTCCCGGAATCGAATCCCCATTTTACACAGCCCGGCGCATACCTAATTATATATGCCGCCTTCACAACAAACGTCCGGCACCCTGTGCCACCGTCCGAAGCGCTCCGTTCTCCGCAGAGCCTGTCCGAAAATCAAGGATTCTCCCACCGGGAGACGCAAGGCAGGTCTTCTGGCTCGTTCCTGCCGCTACGCCTTCCCGGCCGGAGCCAGTGGCTAAAGAGTGTGCGGCAATTGACGGAACTTACAGCAGCGGGAACTGCTGCCGATTTACACGGCATTCCCATTTAATCACACGGGGCCTTGCCCGGCCCTTTGTGAACCATTGCGGTGCAAAGTTAGGAAATAAATTCGTATCTTTGCCACCGCTAACAAAAAAATTGAGCAAAGATTATGAAACACGCATACGTATTTCCGGGTCAGGGCGCCCAGGCCGTCGGTATGGGTAAAGACCTTTACGACAACGTTCCCGAAGCGAAGGAACTTTTCGAGAAAGCCAACGAGATTCTCGGTTTCCGCATCACGGACATCATGTTCGCAGGTACGGACGAGGAGTTGAAGCAGACCAAGGTAACGCAGCCTGCCGTATTCCTCCACTCGGTAATCATGGCCAAGGCGCTCGGCGTGAAACCCGACGCCGCCGCAGGACACTCGCTGGGCGAATTCTCGGCGCTGGTCGTCGCCGGAGCGCTTTCGTTCGAAGACGGTCTGAAACTCGTATCGAAGCGTGCCCTGGCTATGCAGGCCGCCTGCGAAGCTCAGCCTGGGACAATGGCCGCCATCCTCGGTCTGGACGATAAGACGGTCGAGGATATCTGCGCGTCGATCGACGGCGTGGTAGTGGCCGCCAACTACAACTGCCCCGGACAGCTCGTGATCTCGGGCGCCGTGGAAGCCGTGGACGCCGCCTGTGAAAAAGCCAAAGCCGCAGGCGCCCGCCGCGCCCTGCGTCTGCCCGTGGGCGGAGCGTTCCACTCACCGCTGATGGAGCCTGCCAAGCAGGAGCTGGAAAAAGCGATCAACGAAGCGCCGTTCCAGGCGCCTGTCTGCCCGGTCTACCAGAACGTAGACGCCAAACCCTACACCGATCCCGCACAGATCAAGGCCAACCTGATCGCGCAGCTGACGGCCCCGGTACGCTGGACCTACATCGTGAAGAACATGCTCGCCGACGGCGCGACGGAGTTCACCGAACTCGGCCCCGGCACTGTACTTCAGGGTCTTATCAAGAAAGTAAACCCCGAAGCTGTCGTTGAATCGAAATCTACGCTATAAAATAAAAAGGCGCATTGATAAAAGGAACGGTCTGATAATCAGACCGTTCCTTTTTGCTTAAAAACTTTTGAAACAAAATTTATTAAATTTTATTAAAAACATGTTGCGTTTTTTAAATATACTTATTATATTTGCAAAGGTTTAGTTAAAAATGAGACAGTACGGATGACATCACTCACCGAATTTTTCAACAAACACGAGGACGATACCCTGAAGGGTATTTCACACAAGAACAGCATTATCAAGCGCAACATCATCGCATATATGGCGGTGAATGGCGAATGTACGCTCTCGGAACTGACTAAAGAGCTGCATATCAGTGTGCCGACAATTACAAAACTCGTGCAGGAGCTCGTCGATGAGAACATCGTTACGGACCTGGGCAAAGTCGAGACTCCGGGCGGACGCCGTCCCAACATTTTCGGACTTGCCAACTCGGCTATCTATTTCGCGGGCGTGAACGTCGGGCGCGACAACATGACGTTCCTGATCACCGACCTGCAGAACAACATCATCAAGGAGGAGTACGACTACACGTTCGAACTGCTGGACCGTCCGCAGTGCATCGAACGGATCTGCACCAACATCGAAAACTTTATCGCCACCTGCGGTATCGACCGCGGCAAGATTCTGGGACTCGGCGTCTGCATGACGGGCCGTGTGAATCCCGATACGGGCCGCAGTTACAAATACTTCACCACCAGCGAACAGTCGCTGCGCGACATGCTCGAAGAGCGCGTGGGCATCCGCGTACTGCTCGAAAACGACACCCGCGCCCGCTGCTACGCGGAGTACACCTGCGGCAAGTCGAAAGACGAAAGCAACGTACTCTACCTCCACATGGGCCGCGGCGTGGCCATCGGCATCGTCGTGGACGGACAGCTGTACTACGGCAAAAGCGGTTTCGCGGGCGAGTTCGGCCATATTCCCTTCTTCGATAACGAAATCATCTGCTCGTGCGGCAAAAAGGGCTGCCTCGAAACCGAGGTCTCGGGTATCGCCATCGAGGACAAGATGAGCCACCTGATCGAAAAGGGCGTGAACACGATCCTCAAGGAAAAGTACGACAAGCAGAAAAGCATCCATATCGACGATATCATCGCCGCGGCGAAGAACGACGACAACCTCTCGATCGAACTGATCGAGGAGGCGGGCGAAAAGGTCGGCAAGGCCGTCGCCTTCCTCATCAACACGTTCAATCCCGAGACGGTCATCGTCGGCGGCAACATGGCCGCGGCCGGAGACTATATCATGCTCCCCCTCAAATCGGCGACCAACAAATACTCGCTCAACCTCGTTTACAAGGATACCAAATTCCGCGTATCGAAGATGACCGAGAACGCCAACGCCTGGGGTGTGGCGATGCTTATCCGCAACAAGATCATCGGCATCTGATGAACCTCGAAGGCCGAACGACGCGGCTGAGGGCCTTGGAACCGGGCGACATCGACCTGATGTACGCCTGGGAGAACGACATGGAGGTTTGGAGCGTCAGCGGCACGCTGGCCCCTTTTTCGCGCCACACGCTCGAACGGTTTATCCAGGAACAGCAATTCGACATTTTTCAGACCCGCCAGCAGCGGCTCATCATCGAGACTCTCGGCGGAGTATCCGTCGGGGCGCTCGACTTTTTCGAGTTGGACCCGATCAACCGCCGCGCAGGCATCGGCATCCTGATCCACGATACCGCGCAGCGCGGCAAAGGCTATGCATCGGACGCCGTGGAAACGGCATGGCGTTATGCCCGCGACGTACTGAACCTGCACCAGCTCTGGTGCAACGTGGGTTCCGACAACCAAGCCAGCCGGACGCTCTTCGCCAAAGCCGGATTCGCCGAAGTCGGCGTTAAACGCGACTGGCAGTGGCGGCCGGGCGGCTACAGCGACGAAATCCTGCTGCAGAAAATCCTCGAATAAACAATCGAGCTACAATTCCGCCCTAAAACCACTCCACCCATGATAAACACCCGCATCCGGATTTCAGCGCTCCTGCTGGCAATATCGGGATTACTGTCGCTGCACCCGGCCGTATTCGGCGCAGGCAAAGAACCGAAAACCCATGAATTTACCTTCTCCGGCAAGGCGACACCCGAACAATTTTACGTTCCCGTCTACACCTCGTTCACCGTACCCGAAGGCATCGTAAAGATCAGCGTAACCCAGCGTCTCAGTTCGGGCGAAGAGCGCCCGGGCAACCTGGACCTCGGCATTTTCGACGAGCGGGGAGCCGGATTCGAAGGCCCGGGATTCCGCGGCTGGTCGGGCGGGGCGCGCCGCAGTTTCGAAATCGGAGAAACGCAAGCCACGCCCGGCTATCTCGCCGGACGAATCAATCCGGGTCGGTGGACCATTATCCAGATGCCCACGACGGCAGGCCGCACCACCGACTGGACGCTGAAGATCACTCTTACGGAAGGTCCGCGGACGAAAAAACTCCCGGCTCCGTCGTACGCGGCTCCGCAATTGAACGACAAACCCGGCTGGTACCGCATCGCACCCCATGTACATACGGTCCACTCGGACGGACGGCTGACGCCGGCCGGAATCATCGCGCTCGGAAAAGCGTCGGGATTGGACGGCATCGTTTCGACCGACCACAATACCACCTCGTCCCTACTGCATTGGGGCGAAATACAAGACCCGGAATTTCTCGTAATAAACGGCGTGGAAGTCACCTACTGCCAGGGGCATTGGAACATCATCGGTCTCGACCCGCACGCATGGATCGACTTCCGGATTCACCACAACGATACGCTCCGCTACCGCAAAGCCGTAGCCAAAGCCCGAAAAGCCGGACGGCTGCTGGTCGCCAACCACCCCTACAACCTCGACTTCCTGTACGACGTGACCCCGATGGACGGCATCGAAGTCTGGAACAGCGCATGGAGTCCCGCCAACGAACGGGCCGTGGAATTATGGCACGCCCTGCTCGCAGGCGGCAACCGTAAATTCGCCGTTGCATCGACGGACTTCCACCGCGGCGACAACATCGCTTCGCCCCACACGGTCGTCCGCGCCGAAGGGCTTTCCGCCGAGGCGGTCATCGCCGCGATCGCCGCAGGCCGCAGTTACATGGCCCGTGACGTCTCGGTCGAAATCGGCATGAAAGTCCGCAATTCGGCGACGCCCGTACAGCACGCCGACATCGGCGACACCCTGCTCCGCTGCGGCGAGATGCAGGCTGAGTTCCGAAGCAACACGGCCGGCCGGCTGCGGCTGACGGACCAGCAGGGGTGGTTCTCCGACACTTCGATCGCTCCGGGCACCGTCGTCGTCCCCATTCCCGAACGTTCGCTCTGGGTCCGGGCCGAACTCCGCGCCGAGGACGGCAGCATGATCGCTCTGACCAACCCCATTTATATCCAGCATCCGCTGACCACACAGCCCCTGCTGCCCGAATAAAACGATCGCACCGACATAAAAAGGCCCCATCTTCGGATGGGGCCTTTGCTTTATAGATCTTCGGCGGAATTATTCCAGCCGGCGCGAGCCGTCGGAAATCACGACTTCGTAGACTTTGGGTTCGTGACCGTACTTGGCGTTGAATTTCTCCTTGGCCGCAGCGATGAAGTTGTCGTAAAGTTCGTCTTTCACCAAGTTGATCGTGCAGCCGCCGAAACCGCCGCCCATGATACGCGAACCCGTCACGCCGCACTCCTCGGCAACTTCCGCCAGGAAGTCCAGCTCCTCGCACGACACTTCGTAATCTTTCGACATGCCCCAATGGGTCTCGTACATGCATTTGCCGACCGTTTCGTAGTCGCCCTTTTCGAGCGCCTCGCAAACGTCCAGCACCCGCTTTTCCTCGCCGATGACATAGCGGGCGCGCTTGTAGTCCTCCTCGGAAATCTTGTCCTTGATCGCATCGAGCTGCTCCATCGTAGCTCCGCGCAGGAACTCCTGTCCCAGCATCTTGGCGACACGCTCGCACGACGCGCGGCGGTCGTTGTAGGGCGAACCTACCAGTTCGTGCTTCACGCGCGAATCGAGCAGGACGAGTTTATAGCCTTTGGGGTCGAACGGAAAGTAAGCGTACTCCAGCGAACGGCAGTCCAGGCGGATCAGGTTGCCTTTCTTGCCGAATACCGAAGCGAACTGGTCCATGATGCCGCAGTTTACGCCGCAGTAGTTATGCTCGGTGGACTGGCCGATCTTCGCCAGTTCGAATTTGTCGATACCCAGCGAATAGAGGTCGTTCAGCGCAAAAGCGTAAGTCGATTCGAGTGCCGCCGACGACGACATGCCGGCCCCCAGCGGGACATCGCCCGCGAAGACCGTGTCGAAACCGCCGATCACCCCGCCGCGCTTCTGCACCTCGCGGCAAACGCCGAAGATGTAGCACGCCCAGCTTTGAGCCGGTTTATCGGCTTCGTTCAGCCCGAACTCCGCACTTTCGCCCAAATCCAGCGCATAGGCGCGCACCTTGTCCGTACCGTTGAGACGGATGGCGGCGACGATGCCCTTGTCGACTGCGCCCGGGAAAACGAAGCCCCCGTTGTAGTCCGTATGCTCCCCGATCAGGTTGATACGACCCGGCGAAGCGAACAGAACAGCCCCGGAGCCGTAAAGCTCTCCGAACTTCTTACTGACTTTTTCTTTCATTTGTTATTGAAGTTTTTAAGTTAATAAATCGTCTCTGCATCATACGAAGATAGAAAAAAATCCTGAATCCCCCGCATTTTTCGGCTGAAAAATCCATTTATTCGTCATTTTAAGTTTCGTTTCAAAATGGCGCGAAAGAGATCTGAGCATTGCATTTTTGCGAAAAATTGCGCATTGCAAGGGTTTCAGCTTGTTATTCCGGAAATGTTTTCTAACTTTGTAGAAGTTTCGTTTTATAAGCACTCAACCAATATTTCAAACGATATGACGAAGAAACTCATCCTCGCAGCCGCCATGCTCCTCACGGGAAGCGCAGCGGTCGCCGCACAGCCCAAGGTGATCTCGCACCGCGGCTATTGGACCGCCCCCAATTCGGCCCAGAATTCACTGGCCTCGTTTACGAAGGCCGATTCGGTCGGCGTTTTCGGCTCGGAAATCGACGTATGGCTCACGGCCGACGACAAACTGATCGTCAATCACGACCGCGTATACAAAGGCACCGATATCGACATGGAGAAATCGACGCTCAAGGAGATCACCTCGATCGTACTTCCCAACGGCGAGAATATCCCGACCTTCGACGCTTACCTGCGCCTGGTCGCCGGCAAGCCCAATACGCGTCTGATCCTCGAAATGAAATCGCTTTCGGATCTCAAGCGCGAGGACTTCGCGGCCGAAAAGATCGTCAAGGCCCTGCGCAAATACGACCTGCTCGACCGCACGGACATCATCGCCTTCTCGATCAACGCCTGCCTGGCGTTCAAGAAACTGCTGCCCGACGGACGCATCTTCTACCTCAACGGCGATCTGGCTCCCCGCAGCATCAAGAAACTCGGACTGACGGGCATCGACTATTCGATGAACGTCCTTCGCAAAAACCCCAAGTGGGTGGAACAGGCGCACAAAGAGGGACTCGAAGTCAATGTCTGGACCGTCGACACGGAAGAGGACATGCGCTACTTCATCGACCTGGGCGTGGATTACATCACCACGGATTACCCCGAGCGTCTGCAGGCGCTGCTGAAATAACAGCGACAATATGATAATGAGAGCGGCCCGGTTTCCCCGGGCCGCTCCTGTTTTACCAGCCGGCTTTCAGGCCGCCGCCCTACTCGGCGTTCCGCTTCAGCCATTCCATCCGCCGCATGTCGGGCAGATGCCTTACGGAAAAGTGTTCGAATTTCGCTTCGAAGCCCTCCCCGTCGGGGCTGGCGGCCATAACGCCCACCATAACCGGCGTGTTGTCCTGCAGCCAGGCATTGCGCATCATCACATACTCCTCGTCGTCGAACGAATAGAATATCTCCACGGCATCGAGACGCCGCACGGCCTTGATCCAGACGAACGGCACCGCTCCGTCCTGCGGAATGATGCTCCAATCGCTGGTCCTGTGGGTCACGACCGTACTGAGGTTGAATTTCCCGTCCACGAATTCGACGCCCGCCTTAATATAATTCTCGGCATCGATGCGCAGCATCAGCCCCGCCTGATCGAAACGGGTTTTGTAATCGCCCGAGACTTTCACTTTCGCCTCGAACTCCCCGCCGTAGGTCGCATAGCAGAAAGGAGCGTCATCGACCGTGAATCCGTAATGCGAAACCCGCCAGTAATCGCAGTGCGGCGTAACCTGCATCGTAAGGGTTCCGCTTTTCACCCTCCACTGGGCCGGCTCGTTGAACCACTGCATCTTTTCGAGACTCTGGGCGCATACGGTTTCCGCAGCCGCCAAAGTCAAACATGCCAAAAGTATTTTCCTCATATGTTCGGATTTTTTGATGAATAAATTACCTTTGCAAAGGTACGGCATCCCAACGACCGGAGCAATACTGAATAGTAACCATTCCGAACCATGAATATCGTCAGCGCACTGAACGAAAAGCTGCTGCGGCAGGATTTTGACAGCGAACGTCCCGAAGCCCTCCTGTGGGAAGAGTGCCGGCAGACGGCGCTCGCATACGTGCGGACGGAAAACGCGCTGGCCGTGCTGAGCGACCTGCAGTCGAACACGAGCCGTATCTACTACAACGGCGGCACTGCAGTCCGTCTGGGGCTGGGCGGCCGCAACACCGAAGAAACGATCGCTTCGATCTGGGAAGAGGAGATTTTCGAGCGGATACACCCCGACGACCTGCTGGAAAAACACACCCAGGAACTCCGGTTTTTCGGATTTCTGCGCGAAATTCCGGTTGCGGAACGGGCGAATTATTATGTCACCGGTCAAATCCGCATGCGCGACGCAGCGGGTATCTACATCCCGATCCGCCACCGCATGTTTTACATCGGCAGCGTTCCGAACGGCAGCCTGCGCATGGCGCTCTGTCTCTACGACTCCGTCTGCACCCTGCAGCCGGATTACGTATTCGTCAATTCGGCCACGGGCGATATGATCCCGCCCGAAGCGCGCCGAAGCGACGGTCTGCTGTCGGCCCGCGAAAAGGAAATCCTGCAACTTATCAACACAGGCAAAATGAGCAAAGAGATAGCCGAACTGCTCTCCATCAGCGTCCACACCGTCAACCGGCATCGCCAGAATATCCTGAGCAAACTAAAAGCGGACACTTCGATCGAAGCGTGCCGGATCGCCGCCTATATGCATCTCATTCCCTGAGAGCCGGCCCACATGCTTCAGTCCCAAATATTAATACTCATAAAGCCAACTACGATGTTTCACCTGAATATGAAAAAAAATAGAAACACAAGAACATGAATAGCAAAACACTTTTGATTCTGGGATCTCTGATTATCGGGCTGAGCAGCCCCGCCAATGCACAGGCGAAACGGGAAAATCAAACAGGACAAACAAAAAAAATCGTCACGATGGAGGATATTAAAAACATACCGGAGGAGTTCTGGAAATCGGGATTCGTTCTCAACGGCTGTAAAATCACATTTCCCTGCAAACTGATAGATTTGATGCAGGCCGGAAATTACAAAAGCCGCCCAGGCGTCTCAATGATCCCTCCCACCGCCGAAGATGAATACTGGGGAACAACGGTAAAAAACGGGAAGGGAGAAACAATCAACGCTACATTATTTAACCCCACGGCGCAAGCCCTTCCCGAAACCGATTGCATTGTGAACAGCATCAGCATCACGCCGCGATCCGATAATTGGCATAATATTTCCGACTTCGTCATTTTTGGATTGACAAGCAAAACGGCAACACGGGAAGAGGTCGTCGAAACGGTTGAAAAATATTGCGGCGCACCGGCACAAGTCATAGATTTACCAATGATAGATTACTATGAGTTTTATGATAAGAAACCTTCGGAAACGAATCCGCCCCACTACAGCAATATAAAAATCAGTATAACAATCTCCAAAATGGACAGTATATATAATGAGAGAATGATCGGATTTGAATTTAAGCATGCAGGCGATTTTTACCGCAGGCAGAAATAAAAACTTCCGACGGAGTTTTTCGTCGGGACTTCCGGCATTCGCACATCCGCAAAATACAAGTCCCACCACAAACACAACCTACGGAATTACCTTTCAGACAAGGGGGGGGGCTTTGCGAAATTACCAAAGAGGGGCTGTTCAACAACCATAATGAAGACGGCAGTGAAAATCACTGCCGTCTTTATTTGATCGGAACCTCATCCGGGCCGGATCGCAATCGGACTGAAAGAGTCTCTATCGAGGTATGTCACGCATCTACCACGATCACTTCGATTCCGCGTTCGCGGAGCCGTTCGAGGTAGAGGGGCTGAACGCCGCTGTCGGTGATGATGCGGTCCACAGCTTCCAGATCGCAGATCTTGCTGAACCCGCGGCGGCCGAATTTAGAACTGTCGGCCAGCACGATCACTTTCTGGGCGGCATTCATCATCGCTTCGTTCAGCGTAGCTTCGAGCATGTTGGTCGTCGTAAGTCCGAATTCCAGATCGACGCCGTCCACGCCCACGAACAGCTTGCTGCAATTGAAGTGGCGGAGCATCTGCTCGGCGAAAGGTCCCACGACCGACACCGAACTGCTGCGGGTGATGCCGCCGAGCTGAATCACGTCGATATTGGCGTCCTGCGAGAGGATCGAAGTCACGGGCACCGCCGCCGTGATGACAGTCAGGTGGCCTACGGGCTTTATTTCACGCGCAAGAAAGGCCATGGTGGTTCCCGACGCGATGATGATCGAATCGTCCTGCGCGATCAGGCTGGCGGCCTTGGCGCCGATAGCCCGTTTCTCTGCGACGTTCTTTTTTTCCTTCTCATTGACATGGCGGTCGCTGATATAGGGACTGATCAGGATCGCAC
>CAKVKI010000076.1 GCA_934754975.1 uncultured Alistipes sp.
GCACCGGGCCAATATCCTCGAAAAAACCGGCTGCAAGAACACCGCCAGCCTGGTCGTTTACGCCATTCGCAACGGAATCGTCGAAATCTGACCTTTTCCCTGAAAATATGACTTTGAAAATCAACGATCGCAGGCCCGCTCCGTACCAGCGGTCCGGGTGCGGTATATGGACCGATCCGTACGTGCAGCGGCAGCTGCTGAAGGAACACCTGAATTTCTCTTCGGACGGCGCCAGCAGAAGGCCGGAAGCCATCCGGAAAATCGCTGCCTTTATAGCGGCGAATACGCGCCCTGCGGCTGCGCTGCTCGACCTGGGGTGCGGTCCCGGCCTGTATGCGTCCCTGCTCCGGGACAAAGGATACGAGGTCACGGGTGTCGATTTCAACAGCGCGTCGGTCGATTACGCCGCCCGGGAGCGGCCGGATATAAATTACATAACGGCGGATTATATAACGGATTATCCCCCGGGAGATTTCGATGCGGTCATCATGATTTATTGTGACTTCGGAACCCATTCGGATTGCGACCGGAGCCGTTTGCTGGACAATATTTGCCGTTCTCTGCGTAAAGGCGGAAAATTTATCTTCGACGTGTTCACGCCCGGTTTGGTCCGGGACAGGGAGGAGTCGAAAAGATGGGATTACGCCCCTTCGGGCGGTTTTTGGAGCGAGGACGAATACCTCCTGCTGAGCCAGACGTTTCATTATCCGGAAAACAGCGTATTCGGATATCAGTACAATCTGATAACCGAAGCCGGGAACAAGCATTTTATCGTCTGGGAGCGCTATTTTACGGAGGAAGAAATTACGGCTGTCCTGAAGCGGGCGGGATTCGGCCGTGTTTCGGTCTGCGGAAATGTGACTGGGGGCAACGACTTCACTTCGGATTCCGAGATGTTTGTCATTGCGGAGAAGTAACGGACGCGGAATTTGTTCCGCATGAGCGGCGGCGGCCCTTCCGGGCCGCCGCTGTTTTTGTTTCCGGGGAGACGGTGCGTTTACAGCAGCGGCGAGAAGACCCGCATGAGCGATTCGGCGACGCGGCGGCCCCGGGGGCGGCGGAACCATTCGGCCGGGGTGAGCGGATGGCTGCGTGTCTGGTCGTCCTCGAAGACGGAGGCCATGTACGCCGTGAACTTCTCGTCGTAGACGAAGGCGTTGATTTCGAAGTTGTGTTCGAAACTGCGGAAATCCATGTTCGCGGAGCCGATAACCGAGAGCATGTCGTCGATAATGAGCAGCTTGGAGTGCAGGAACCCCGGCATGTAGAACAGTATCTTCACGCCGGCCTTCATCATGTCGTCGAGGTAGGAGTGCGATGCCAGGTCCACGACCCGCGAATCGGAGCGAGCAGGGAGCATCAGCCGCACGTCGATGCCCGCCAGCGCAGCTTCCTGCAATGCCGAGTTGAGGACGTCGGACGGAAGGTAATAGGGCGTCTGAATCCAGACCCGCCGCCGGGCGCGGGCGATGGCGTAACTGTCGGCCTGCAGCAGCGTTCGCCATTTGCCGAAAGGACCGCTGGGGACGACCTGCATGATATTGTCGGTGAAACGCGCCGCGGGGGGATAGTATTCCGCCGCGGAGATCTGCTGTTTGGTGGTCGCCGACCAGTCGCTCAGGAACGAGGCCTGCAGGCCTGCGGCGCCGCTGCCCTCGATCCGGAAATGGGTGTCGCGCCAGGTGCCCCACCGGGTGCCGCGGATGTAGCGGTCGGCGATGTTCATGCCGCCCAGGAAAGCAACGCAGCCGTCGATGACGGCGATTTTGCGGTGGTTGCGGTAATTGACCTTGCTGGTGAAAAGCGGGAACTTGACATGCAGGAAAGCGTAGACCTCGATGCCTTCGCTGCGCATGCTTCGGAAAAAGGATTTTTTCGCCTTGCTGCTGCCCACGTCGTCGTAGAGGATGCGTACTTCGACCCCTTCGCGGGCCTTTGCGACCAGGGTGTCGCGCAGGCGGCGGCCTGTTTCATCGTCGTTGAGGATGTAGTACTGGATGTGGATGTGGCGCTTTGCGCAGGCGATCTCGGTCAGCAGGGCGTCCATTTTCGATTTGCCGTCCGTGTAGGTCGTGATCCGGCTGCCGTAGAGCGGGATCGAGTGCGTCGTATTCTTCAGCAGTCCGGCCAGCGGGCGGTACTCCTCGGGAATGTCCGGACCTTCGGTGTGTTCGGACTCTTCGAGCTGTATGGTGATGCGCTTGCGCATCCGGCGCGAGATGATGCGCTGCTTGGAGAGATTCTGTCCGAAGAAGAAATAGAAGACCAGTCCGACGATGGGAGCCAGCACCAGCACGATGATCCACGGCAACGTCTTCAGCGGATTTCGGTTGTCGGTGATGATGACCAGAATGATGCCGAGGATCGTGACCGAGTAGATAACCAGAAAAATGTATGTCAGGATCTGCTGCATACGGGTTCCTTCTTCGGTGCGGGCAGCTGCCGGGCGGGGCTGTTATTGCCGGGGCTGCTCCGGGAATTTCAACAGGTAGAGCAGATGCTCCACGCCGCGGACGTAGTTGCGTTTGTGGTTTTTGGGCGAGTAGACGTAGCAGTCGATGGTCAGGACGCGGTTGGTCGCCGTATCGACGGTCGTGTAGCTGACGAACGGGCCGCCCATGAAGTCGCCGTGGACATCCCAGAAGCCGCGCAGTTCGCACCACAGGCGGCCTTCCATGCGGAACATCCGGTAGTCGGGTTCGAACGCCTCCGAAGTGGTCATGTACGAACCGTCGGACGGGCCGGGGATGCGGGCGGCGAATTTGTTGCGGGCCGCGAGCAGGGCGCCCGGCGAGAGCGACTCCTTGCCCTGATAGGGATAGGAGTAGATGAAGAAACCCTGACTGGCCGAGGGGTATTCGTAACGCGCCCAGAGGAAGTCCTTCTCGTTGGCGGCCAGCACGTAGCCTTTCGGTACGGTCATATCGACTCCGAACGTGTTCTTCACGGCTTTGCCGATGTTCTGGTCGGGAAAGGTTTCGGCGAAACTGACGGCGCGGTCGCGCTCGGCTTTTTCGAGAACCTGCACGAGACTTTCGCGATGCTCCGAGAGGTAGGCTGTGAGCGCCTTGTCGTCGGGACCCTGCAGGGTCATCACGATCTGCGGTTCGGCCGTCACGTCATACTGCACGGCGACGCTGGCCGAGGCGAGCGAAGGTTCTTCGACGACCTTGAGGATGTTGCGGTGGTCGGCCACGATGCCCGTAAATCCACGTTCGGTGACGCGGAGTACGTCGAACAGCGGTTCGGTCTGGTTGAGGTAGGGAACCGGAGCCGTGAGTATCGAGCGCAGCGTGTCGCCCAATTCGCCCGTCCACTCCTGCTGGGGACAGACGACGATCAGTTCGTAAGGAGAACCCTGGGCGGTTTTGAGCCGCGATTTGGTCAGTGTGTGGAATGCGTCGCAGGCCGTCATCGTTGCGAAGAGGGCCACGACCGCTGCAATGCGGAAAAGAGTTTTCATAGCCGGTCGGAAATTGATTCTACTACAAATATAGGCATATTTTTCGGAAAAGTGCGGAATTTCACTATTTTTGCGGGATGATAAATTCCCGCTTGGACAGGCGGCGTTCCGGCACAGCCAGATAATTTGTCTCTGCCACCGGCCCGCACTGTCTTTACCCGGAATACAACACCATGCGTTTAAAGCCACCGAAAATAATCCGCCGCCTGATGCCGGACCTGATTTGGGAGATCGACGACCCGGAGGGCGTGTTCCTCACCTTCGACGACGGACCGACGCCCGGCATCACCGAGTGGATTCTGGCTACACTGGACAAGTACGATGCCAAAGCGACGTTTTTCGTGCTGGGCAAGAACGTCGAGATGTATCCGGACCTGTTTAGGCGCATCGTCGACGCGGGGCACAAGGTGGGCAACCACACCTACTCGCACCAGAAGGGGTGGGGCATGAGCCTGGAACGCTATACGGAGGATGTGGATTTCGCCAACGACCTGATCCACAGTGAGTTGTTTCGTCCGCCCTATGCGCGGATCACGCCGGCGCAGGCGCGTTTCCTGGGCCAGCGTTACAAGTTGGTGATGTGGGACATCATTTCGCGCGACTACAACCGCAATCTTTCGCCCCGGACCTGCCTGCGGAACGTGACGAAATACCTGGCGCCGGGCGCTATCGTGGTGTTCCACGACAGCGAAAAAGCGTTCCGCAACATGCGCTACGCGCTGCCCCGCACGCTGGAGAAAATCAAACAGATGGGACTGAAATGCAAAGCCATCGAATTCTGACATGAAGATCGTCGTCGCCATAACCGCCGCCAGCGGCGGTATTTACGC
Organism: uncultured Alistipes sp.; assembly: GCA_934754975.1. Taxonomy (GTDB): domain Bacteria; phylum Bacteroidota; class Bacteroidia; order Bacteroidales; family Rikenellaceae; genus Alistipes. Next base: position 4,294 of record CAKVKI010000076.1, read on the forward strand.
CCGGCTGACCCTCGAGCGGCTGCTTCGGTCGTCCGAAGTGTCGCAGGTCGCGCTCGTATGCAGCGCCCGTGCCCGCGAAGTGCTGGCGCACGAAGGGATCGTGCTGCCGGAAGATCCGCGTATCCGGCTTTTCGACAACGACGATCTGTTCGCACCGCCGGCGAGCGGCTCGGCCCGCTACGACGCGATGGCGGTCGTGCCTTCGACGGTCGGCACCGTGGGGCGCGTGGCGGCAGGTGCGGGGCAGAGCCTGATCGAGCGGGCCGCCGACGTGATGCTCAAGGAGCGTCGGCGGCTGGTGTTCGTGGTGCGCGAAACGCCCCTGTCGCTGATCCACCTGCGCAACATGACGGCGCTGACCGAAGCCGGGGCCGTGATCCTGCCCGCATGCCCTTCGTTTTACGCCGGGCCGCAGGACGTCGAAGCCCTCTGCGGCACCGTCGCGGACCGGGCCGTGGCACTGCTCGGCGTCGATATACCGAGCTATGAATGGGGCGAATAGGAATTTACGGATTTTTTTCGTAACTTTGCGACCGCGAAAAATCAATTCAAAATAATACCTTATGGCAACTACAGCTGACATCAAGATCGGGATGTGCATCGAAATGGATGGCAAGACCTTCCAAATCGTGGATTTCCAGCACGTGAAGCCGGGTAAAGGCCCCGCTTTCGTACGTACGAAACTCAAAAATCTCGAAAACGGCCGCGTGCTGGACAACACCTTCTCGGCCGGTGCGAAGATCGAGCCTGTGCGCGTCGAGCGCCGACCCTACCAGTTCACTTATGAGGACGACCTGGGCGCCCACTTCATGCACACCGAGACTTTCGAGGAGATCAATATCGAAAAAGACCTCATTACAAACTACGACCTGATGGCCGACGGCCAGATCGTCGAGGTGATGTTCCACACCGAGAAGGAGAGCGTGCTTTCGGCCGAGCTTCCCCCGATCGTGGATATGGAGGTGACCTATACCGAGCCGGGCATCAAGGGCGATACCGCTTCGACCAACTCGCTCAAACCCGCCACGGTCAATACCGGCGCAACGGTCCGCGTGCCGCTGTTCATCAACACGGGCGACAAGATCCGCGTCGATACCCGCACGCGCGAGTATTACGAGCGTATCAAGTAAATTGCTCAGGTGATTGCCGGTCCGGGACCGGAAATGCCCGGATCGAAAATAAACGGGGGCTGCTTTCAAAAGCGGCCCCCGTTTATTGGTTTGCGCGGCGGTCAGTCGCCGACCTTGTACATGACGTAGAACAGTTCCGTCGAACTGCGCCACATGTTGTCGTAGAACGAATCCCGTCCCGGTTCTGCGGCGGCGCTGGGCAGCAGGAAGCGGAAAAGCCGGTTGTTGCCTTCCGTGCCGAAGATCATGGTCGAGGAGACGTTGTTCTGCGTGATCTTCATCTGGTTTGTGGTCAGGTCGAGCGTCCACTGCGATTCGCCCGGCGGAAGCAGGTGGCGCAGGCGCGGGTTCATGTCCAGCGGGGCTTCGACGCTGTAAGGCGCGTAGATGCCCCAGAAATTGCCGTAGGCCCCGTCGTCGCCGGCCGCATGGACGAGCGTTCCGGTGAGTTCGTTGTCCGAAATCCCGCCGAGCGTGATCGTCACCCGGTCGTCGTATTCGGGTAGTCCGTAGGCGCCGAACTCGCCGCTGCTGAGCTGCGTGGTCCAAGCTCCGTCGCCGACGCCGCTGACCCGCTGGTTGCACGCCAGCTTGACATCGACGATGCGCCATGTGCCGAGGAAGAACGGATCGTAGGTTTCGAGATAGATCCACCAGTCGAGCGTATGTCCCGACCGGGAGGTCACGGTGATGCGCGCCCTGCGTTCGGGGTTGCTGAAATTGAGCGCGTCGCCGCTCCCGACGCTGGCGCTGGCGCCCTCCGAGACGACGATCCCCTTGACGGGAACCCGGTCGTAGGCGAAGCCGGGAGTTTCGAGGATATAGACCGTTGCGGTGGCCCGGCTGCCGTCGCGGTCGATGATGGCGGTTCCCATCTGTCCTTCGACGCGCAGTTCGAGCAGCGAACGTTCGTTGCCGGAAAGGTCCTCGTCGATGGTCTTCGTACACGACGACAGGGCCGTGACAAGCAGAAGGGCGGTCGGTATGAGGTATTTTTTCATCTTCGTAGTGTCTATTTAACGTTCGGGTTCAAATCGAGTTCGCGCTGCGGGATCGGGTAGAAGGCCGCCTGCTCTTCGGAGAGTTTGGTGGCTTCGGGAACCGTGGCGGTGACCGACGCCGTGCGGCGCAGGTCGTAGAGACGGTTGCCTTCGAACGCCAGTTCGAGGGCGCGCTCCTGAATGACGGCTTTGCGGAATTCCGCGAGACTCATGCCCTCCGGCAGGTCCGGGATTCCGGCGCGCCGGCGGATTTCATTGACCAGTGCCAGTCCTTCGTCGGGACCGGCCGCTTCGGCGAAGACGAGCGCGATGTCCGAATAGCGGATCAGGAAAGGACGGGCGCTGGTGCGTTCGCCGATGAAGTCGGGATCGACGTATTTGGCCGAGAAGTAGCCGCGTACGGGGGAGGGGGTGACGAGTTTGCCGGTCTGGTCGTAGATGTCCTTGTGGATCAGCTCCGTGCGCCGCTTGTCCGTGGCGAGGAAGGTCTTCTCCACGAAGTTGTCTTCGATCAGGAAGACGCCCCAGCCGTTGCCGTTGCCCTTCTGGAGGCTGCCGTCGCTGTAGCGGATGTAGATCGGCGCGGAGCCGTTGTTGGGCAGGAACTGGAGCGGGATTTTCGAATACATGCCTTCGTGCGTGCCGCTGCGGTCGATGCCCATGATGAAGATGTGTTCCGGTCCGTCGGGTTTCGTAACGTCGTAGATGCTGCGCAGGTCGCTGTCGAAGTTGTACGTCTCCTTGTAGTCGAAAACCACCTTGCGCGACCAATAGGCGGCCTGCGTGTACATTTCGTCGGCATTGCGCGGCGCCGAGGCGTAGCCGGGCGCCTTGCTGGCGATGCTCGACGCGAGCGTCAGGTAGACTTTCGAGAGCAGGGCCTGCGCGCCGACCTTGTCGATGCGGCCGAAGACCTTGTTTACCGTGAGCATCTTTTCGGCCGCGAGCAGGTCCTCCAGAATCCGGTCGTAGATCTTGTCGATCGACTCGGCCATCTGGGGCGTCGTCTCTTCGAGCGACGAGATCGGTGCGGTGTAGAGCGGAACCCGTCCGTAGGCCCGGACGAGGTTGAAATAGTTCCATGCCCTCAGAAACAGGGCTTCGCCGACCACGCGGTTTTTCACCGTCTCGTTCAGATTGCCTCCCGAAACGCGTTCGATGACCGTATTGGCGCGGTTGATGCCGATGTAGCAGTATTTGAAGTAGTACATCGTCAGTTCGGTTTCCGAATTGACGGTCCATTGCTGCAGCATGTGTATGTCGCCCGGCTCGTCCGGTTTGGGATACATCGCTTCGGTCGGGATGTCGCCCAGATACCAGATCCCGCGGAGGTATTCGAGGTAGTTCAACGCATTGTAGGCGTACATCAGGCCCGATTCGGCATCCTCTTCCGTTTTGTAGAAATTATCGCTCGAATAGAAGCCGTAGGGGGTCTCGTCCAGCGAGCAGGCCGAAAGCATGCCGACCGCAGCGAGCGTGAATATGATCTTTTTCATGGCTTGTCTGAATTAGAAGTTAAGGTCGATTCCGACGGTGTATTTGCGGAGTTTGGGATATCCGCCCCAGTAAATGCCGTCGAGTCCCACTTCGGGGTCGTATCCGTCGAATTTGCTGAAGGTGTGTACGTTGTCTATGTTGGCGTAGATGCGCATGCCTTTGAGGAACCTGCGGTTGAAATGGAGGTTGTAACCGAGGGTGATGTTCTGGATGCGCAGGAACGAGCCGTCCTGAAGGAAGTAATCCGACAGCCAGTATTGCCGGGCGTTGTTCAGCCGCGGGAAATCGTTGGTCGGATTGTCCGGAGTCCACCGCTTGGCCTTGACGCGCGGGCTGAACGTATAGTTGTTGTACAGTACGTCGTTGCCGTAGACGCCGTAGAGGAATACGGAGAGGTCGAGGTTCTTCCAGCGCAGCGAGAGGTTCAGGCTGGCCGTGAAGTCGGGATTGGGGTCGCCGATGATGCACCGGTCCTCCGGCGTGATGGCGTAGTCGCCCGTCAGGTCTACGTATTTCAGCTCGCCGGGACGGTCTTTCAGCCCGTCGGGGTCGATGAATCCGGGGTCCTGCCCCTCCTGAATGATGCCGTCGACGCGGTAGCCGTAGAATACGTTCATCGGATGGCCTACCGCATAGATGCTGGCGTTCTGGTTGAACATGGAGACCGGCTCGCCGGTCACTTCGTAGTACATGCCCGTCAGGTAATCCTGCGAAAGACCGCTCGAAATGGCGTCGCCCAGGCTTACGACCTTGTTGCGGTTCATCGAGTAGATGAAGGTGGCCGAGAAACTCCAGTCCCTCGTGTGGACGATGTCGCCTTCGAGGCTCACCTCGAAGCCCTTGTTCGTCACTTCGCCGTCGTTGACCCATATTTTGTCGTAGCTCGACGACAGGGGCAGGTATTTTTCACGCAGCAGGTCGGTGGTCTTTTTGTAGTAGACGTCGGCGGTCAGCCGCAGGCGCCGGTCGAAGGCTGCGAAATCGACGCCGAAATCGAGCTGCGAGGTCGATTCCCACTTCAGGTCCGGATTGGCGATGCCGCCCCATACCATGTACCGGTTGTTGGCGCCGGTGCGTCCCACCTCGTAGCCGGGGCCGATCACGGTCGCCCACTCGCCGTTGTGCCAGAATTTCTCCATGCCGTAGCGGTCGAGGGTCTGGTAGCTGCTGATGCCCTGATTGCCGGAGGCTCCGTAGCTCAGGCGCAGCTTCAGTTCGCTCAGCCAGCGCGATTGCTTGAGCCACGGCTCGTTGTGCATCTTCCAGCTGACGGCCCCCGAAGGGAAGTAGCCCCACTTGTTGTTTTTGCCGAATTTCGTCGAGCCGTCGGCGCGCATGGTGGCCGTCAGCAGGTATTTGTCCTTGAGCGAGTAGTTGATGCGCCCGTAGAAGGAGAGCAGCTTGCTCAGGTAGTACCCGTCGTTGTATATCTGGCGCAGGTTGGGATTGCCGGCGTTCATGTTTTCGTTCTTGAGGACGTCGTTGACGAATCCGCGGGCGGTCGTGTAGAGTCCGCGGCCCGTGTCCCAGTTGTAGGAGTGGCCGGCCATGACGGTCAGGGAGTGGTTCTCGTTGAACGTGCGGCTGAACGTCAGGTAGGTCTCCGACATGAGGTTCTGGTTGAACGAATTGTTGATCTGGGCGATGCCGCCGTTGTCGTTGGCGTCCTGCGAAGTGTTGCTGGCGCGGTACACGTCGCCGACCGAGGTTTGGTAGCGGTAGTCCAGCTGCGAGTGGATCGTCAGACCCTTGACCGGCTCCCAATCGACGGCCAGCGAGGTGACGAAGTCGCGGCCGGTGGTTTTGTTCTGCACGTTATCCAGAATGACCAGCGGATGGCCGAAGTCCTGCGCCCCGGCCAGGTAGTAATTACCCTCCTTGTCGTAGACGGGCCAGAGGGGGTTGCGGCCGTATTCGAGTCCGTTGCTGATGTTGCGGTTGGTGATCGAGAGGACGTTGTAGGAGGTCAGTTTCAGGTTCTTGTAGAGGTTGTAGGTGACGCCGAGGTTGGCGTTGATGCGCTCGTAGGAGTCTTTCTTGTACAATCCCTGGTTGTTGTGGTAGTTGACGTTGAGGTTGATCGAGGCGCGGTCGTTGGCGCTGCTGACGGCCGCCGTCGTGCTGTTCAGGACGGGGGTTCTCAGGCAGAGGTCGCGCCAGTCGGTATTGGCCCATTCGCCGTTTTGTATCTCAAGCAGCGAGGGATAATAGATGCCGCCGATGGTCTGGCCGATGTAGATGGGGTTGAGTCCGGCGTTTACCTGCTCCTCGTTGGTGACCTGAGCCATGAGCATCGGGTCGTACCAGATGTCGAGCGGGTCGGAGAGCTGGCTGATGACCGTCTGGTGCTTGACCGAAATGTTGGTCTGCCCCTTTGCGGCCGACTTGGTCGTGACGAGGATCACGCCGTTGGCGCCCCGCGATCCGTAGATTGCCGATGCCGAGGCGTCCTTGAGAATCTCGATCGATTGGATGTCCGAGACGTTGATCTGCGAGAGGTTGCCCGCATCGCCCATCGGGAAGCCGTTGACTACGACGAGCGGCGTGTTGGAGCCTTCGAGCGAGCTGTTGCCGCGGATGCGGACGATCGCTCCCGCACCCGGGTCCTGCGAGGTGTTCAGCACCTGAAGACCTGCGGCACGGCCCTGAAGCAGTCCGTCGACCGAAGTGGAGGAGAGGTTGTCGAGCGCCCCCATTTTGACGGACGCCACCGAACCGGTGAGGTCGCTTTTCTTTACGGCGCCGTAGCCGACCACGACCACCTCGTCCACGAGTTTCGAATCGTCTTCGAGCGTGATCGG
>CAKVKI010000077.1 GCA_934754975.1 uncultured Alistipes sp.
GCCGTAAAGTTCACGCCGTCGGGCGAGAGCGTCTTGAACGGCGCCAGCCCCTGATCGTGGTACATGGCCAGTATGCCGTCGTATTTGGCGTATCCTCCGCCTGCGAAAAGCCCGTCGGCGGCAAAAGGTCCGAAGGCCAGCACGCCGTGGTTGAACGCTTCGACGATGGCGGGGCGGATGATCTCCTGTTCTTCGCGTCCGAGCAGTCCGCCGTCCCCGGCGTGGGGATTGAGGGCCATCACGGCGATGCGCGGCTCGACGATGCCGAAGTCCTCGATCAGCGCGCGGCGCAGCGTGTGCAGGTCGCGCACGATCTTCTCCCGGGTGATGCTGCCGCTGATCTCCGACACCGGAATGTGTTTGGTGACCAGCCCCACGCGCAGAATCTCACTGCACATGATCATCATCGGTTCTCCGCCCAGCTCGGCCCCGATAAATTCGGTGTGGCCCGTGAAATGGAAGTCGTCGCCCTGCACGCTCTCCTTGTTGAAGGGTGCCGTGACGATGGCGTCGAGCAGCCCCTCTTTCAGCTCCTGCGTCGCGCGGCGCAGCGCTTCGACGGCGGCGCGTCCGGCTTCGGCCGAAGCTTTGCCCGGCTCGATCTGCTCCGTATCGCCGCATGCGACGAGGTTCACCTTGCCGCGGCGGGCGTCGCGGGCCGACGGTACGGTGCTGAACTGCACCGGTTCCGTCTCCGCGAGCGTATTTCGGTAATAGGCCGCGGCCTTGGGCGAGCCGTAGACGACGGGCGTGAAAAGCTCCGTCATGCGCGGATCGGCCAGCGCTTTGAGGATGACCTCCCAGCCGATGCCGTTCGTGTCGCCCTGCGTGATGCCTATTCTTAGTTTTTGTTCTGACATAGATACAAGTATTTCAATCTACAAAGATACATATTATTCAGAATCTGCAATGGTTCAGAAGCAATTAAAATGTTTTTTTGCATCGGGGCGAACCGTAATGTTTTGCGGATGGACTATTTTTCCTTACCTTTGTTTGGTGCAGCCTGTTAGGGCTGATGACATATTCGGATTAAAGCGCATCGGCTTTTTTCTTACCGTCGAAAATTGGACACTTTCGCGTAACGTAAGGAACAAAGGTTGATGCTCTCGCTGTTTTCGGCGTGGGCATTTACCGTATTCTACGTTACAGGTCGTCCAATACCTCGATGGTGGATTCGGTGATACGGCCCGCGCTTTTTTTCGGCAAACTGCTCGAAAGATGGAACCTTGCGCACAAAAAACGACTAAAAAACACAATCCCGAACTGGTGGATACGGTTTTCCGGCTGATGTTCGAAATATTATGGGTGGCTCCCTACGACCGGCGCCGGAGCAACGCGGCAGTCTCCGGATTCGAACGCTCCGCCCGGGAGACGGCGGTGCTGCTGGCCGCCACCGACTTCCGCACGGCGTCCGCCGACCAGCTGCAAACACTCTCTCTGGCCGTCGAACAGCTCCTGAGGCTTATCGGACGACTCGAATCGGAATGTCTTTTCTCCCGCTGGCAATGCGCCGAAGCGCTGGCGCACGTGCGCCGTATCGCCGAGATCGTGCAGAAGCACAGCGCCTGTCCGGTCGGCTGAACTCTTTGCCGGCGTCGATTCTGATGCTTGGCCGCAGGCATAGGGTCCGCCGTGTACGGTCCGGCCTGCGCTCTGAGAATACCCTTTTTTCGCTCGCGGACATGATCTGTCCGGGGCGGCGTTAAAAAAGGAACTGCCGGATTGTCCCGGCAGTTCCTTTTTCTATTTGTATGGCAGGGGCCTATTTCCTGCTTCCCATGTCTGCCCGCCGCCGGAATTCCGAACAGATGATTCCTGTCGCCATCGCCACGTTGAGCGACTCCGATCCGCGGCGGTCGGCCGGATAGGGCGGAATGAAGAGCTTGTGCGTCACGGCGCGCGCCGCGGCCTGCGAAATGCCGCGGCCTTCGTTGCCCATGACGACGACGCCCTCTTCCGAAAGCGCCGTGCCGTAGATATTCTCCCCTTCCAGGAAAGTCCCGTAAACGGGCAGTCCGGCGGCTCCTGCGCCGTGCAGGAACGCTCCCAGATCGGTGTAGTGAACCCGCACGCGCAGGATTGCGCCCATCGTGGCCTGCACGACCTTGGGGTTGAAGCAGTCGGCCGAAGCTTCCGAACAGACGATGTCGGCGATGCCGAACCAGTCGGCCAGCCGGATGATCGTGCCGAGGTTGCCGGGGTTCTGCACGTCGTCGAGCGCCAGCGTCAGCCGCCCTGCGAGCGACCGCATGTCCAGCCCGTAATGGGGCGTCTCGACGATTGCCAGTGAATTGCCCGCGGTTTTGAGCAGCGAGAGCCGTTCCATGTCGCGCGGGGCGACGGTCTCGACCTCCGGCCCTGCGAACACGCCTTCCAGCGCGAAGATTTTGCGGACTTTCAGGTGCGAGCCGCGCAGTTCGCCGATGAGCTTCTCCCCTTCGGCCGCGAACAGTCCGTGTTCCGTGCGGCCGCGCTTGTCGGCCAGCGCGCGGACGAGTTGTATTTCGGCTTTCGTCATCGTTGTTTCTCTAGGGTGAAGGTGACGCCTTCGGTGGCGGGATAGGTCTCCGGGAAGATCGCGCGGGCCTCTTCGACCAACACGTTTTCATCCTTGTAGCGGGACGAGTAGTGCCCGATTATCAGCCGTTTGACCCCGGCTTTCACGGCCGCTTTGGCCGCGTCGGCAGTCGTCGAATGTCCCCGTTCCCTGGCCGCTTTCTGTTCGGCGGCGGCGTAGGTCGCCTCGTGGTACATCATATCCGCGCCCTTGGCCAGCGTCGCGGCCTTCGCCGAGAAGTTGGTGTCCGAGAGATAAGCGTACGAACGGGGCGCATAAGGCCGGTAGGTGAGTGCCGCATTGGGCACGACCTCGCCCGTCGGGAGCGTTATATCTTCGCCCCGCTTGGCGGCGGTGATCTGTGCGACCGTAAGGCCGTATTTCGTGATTTTGAACTTCTCGACGTTCAGCGGCGGCTCCTTCTCGCGGAAGAGGAATCCCGCCGTCGGCACCCGGTGGCGCAGCGGAATGCTCCACACTTCGAGCGTGCGGTTTTCCATCAGCAGCGCATGCTTGGTCGTGTCCACTTCGGTCCAGACCACCGGATAGGGCAGTTCGCTGTCGAAGAACCGGAGGTGGCAGGCCAGTATTTCGCCCATCGGCGCCGGGGCAAATACCCGCAGCGGGGTTTTGCGTCCGTAGAGCGCCAGCGTCGAGATCAGCGGAAAGAGTCCGAAGACATGGTCGCCGTGCAGGTGCGAGATGAACACGGCGCGCAGTTTCAGCGGATTGATCCCGCAGCGGATCAACTGCTGCTGCACCCCTTCGCCCGCATCGACCAGGTAGTACTGCTCATGCACGTTGACCACCTGGGCCGACGGATGGCGGCTCAGGGTGGGTTTGGCGGAGGACGATCCGAGTATGGTGACGCTGAAACTCATGCGGGCGGTTTAGTTTTTGTATTTGATGAAGGTGGCCTTCAGGACCGAACTGCCCAGCGACGTATTGTGCGTCGTGGTCACCGTGCGGGTCTCCCCGCCTGCGGCGTTGGGCGTGACCTGCTCGGTCATCGTCAGCCCCGGATTGTTGATGTCCACGAATACGACCGCATCCGCACCGCACTCCCGCGCTTTCTTCTCGATGGCGGCCTGCGCCTTTTCGACCGTGCCGAAGTGTATCGGCGTGGCATCGACGTACCCCATCGTTTCATACGGACGGGAGACGTCCGACCAGCTGAAGAACAGTTCCGGCTCGGCGACCGGGGCGTACGTTTTCCCGACATAGTTCAGTGCGACGCTGCATGAAGTGAGCAGGAAAGCAGCTCCTGCCAGCAACAAGGTCTTTTTCATGGTCCTTTTCTGTTTTATCCGGTGTTTATTCCGCGCGGCTCAGGATGAAGCGTTCGCAGTCGATCGCCGCGATGCAGCCCGATGCGGCGGCCGTTACGGCCTGCCGGTAATGCGGGTCGCGGACGTCTCCTGCGGCGAAAAGCCCTTCGACGCTGGTTTTCGAGGTGCCCGGCTCCACTTTGATATACCCTTCGGCGTCGAGTTTCAGCTGATCGGCGAAAAGCTCCGTATTGGGATGGTGTCCGATGGCCAGGAAAAATCCCGAGATGTCGATCTTGATCTCCTTGCCGTCGTTGCAGCGCAGCAGCGCGCCCGTTACGCCCGACTCGTCGCCCAGCACTTCGGCGGTGTTGTGGTTGAATATCACTTCGATGTTAGGCGTGCTGAACACCCGGTTCTGCATGGCTTTCGAGGCGCGCAGGTGGGGCTTGCGCACGATCATGTAGACCTTGCGGCAGATCGAGGCGAGGTAGGTGGCCTCTTCGCAGGCCGTGTCGCCGCCGCCGACCACGGCTACGTCCTTCTTGCGGTAGAAAAACCCGTCGCACGTGGCGCATGCGCTGACGCCCATGCCGCGGAATTTGGTCTCTGAGGGCAGGCCGAGGTATTTGGCCGAAGCTCCCGTGGCGACGATGAGCGTTTCGGCCTTGATCTGCGTCGTGCCGTCGATCACCACGTGGAACGGACGCGACGAGAGGTCCACGCGCGTAACGGATCCGACGCGGATGTCGGCTCCGAACCGCTCGGCCTGACGGCGCATGTCGGCCATCATCTGCTGGCCGCTGACGCCGTCGGGATACCCCGGGAAATTCTCCACGTCGGTCGTGGTCGTGAGCTGTCCGCCGGGCTCGATGCCCTCGTAGAGTACGGGCTGGAGGTTGGCGCGCGAAGTATAGATAGCTGCGGTGTACCCTGCGGGTCCGCTGCCGATAATCAGACATTTGATTGCTTCTTCCATTGTTGTATGTTTTTGTGACGTTGTTATCTGCAAATTTCGGACCCGCACAGCTCCTGCCGGATGTTTTCCTGCGCTTCTTCCCGGCGGAACTCCGTCAGGCGGCGGCCCAGATAGTCGAACAGCGCCCAGCGTCCGCCGTGGCGGACATGCACGATGCTGACCGCCGGATCGTAATCGACGATTTCGTATTCGGGCGGGATGACGTAACCGCCTTCGCGGTCGATCAGTCCCATGCCGGTTTGTGTCTGAACCTCGGCGCGGCCTTCGTGGAAATCGCCGGCCCAGAGGAACTGCGACGGGATCACCGGGTTGTTGTCCGTATCGACGAATCCGAATCCGCCCTCGTCTTCGACGCACACCAGCCCTTCGAAGACGTGGCTCGTCCAGCGGTGTCCGGTCAGCCGCCGCATGGGGTCGTAAGGCGCTGCGACGTCGTTTACCGACTGCCGGGGCGCGGGCGCCTCTGTGATCCGGCGTTTCAGGGCTTCGAACGCTTCCGCATCGGTTTCGCGGTTTTCCGCCGGGCCGACGTGGGCGTCGTAATAGCGTATCGGGATCAGTCGTTCCCGGTGCCAGCGGAGGTTGCTCTCCCGGAGGTTGTTGTGCGTGAATTCCAGCTCCTGCAGCGCCCTGCGCAGCGTGTCGAGCGCCGTGAGCAGGACCGCTTTGTCTTCCGTCAGCAGCGCTTCTGTGAACTCCCGGCCCGGAAGCTGCTGCAATACCAGCCCCGTGCGCCGCTCGTTGCCCAGCGCGTCGGTCCAGTGCATTTCGTCCGGCAGGAGGCGGAATTGCGCCAGGTGTTCGGTGTTCATGCGCCGCAGGACCGAAGCCGTGCGCTCGATGCGCGGCAGCGCGGCGGGCGTCAGGGGCATGGCCGCGAGCCACCGCTCGCCGCGCCATTCGATTTCGGCTTCCGCGAACCGCGTGGTGCGGACCAGGCGCGGCATGCCGTTGCGGTCCGTGACGGCGCGGGCGTCGGAGAGCGTCGCCAGCGACAGGTCGGGCGTCAGCAGCGCCCGGGTGAAGTGTTGGAAGGTCGCTGTCATGGTTATTCGGTTTTGACGCTTATGGAACCTATGTTGAGCATGGTGACCAGCTGGGCTGCCGATGCGTTGTAGCTCATGCCCCGGAACGGAGGTATCGCGCCGGGTCCTTTGGCTTCGCGGATCGCTTCGTTGAAGACCGCGGGCATTTCGCTCGAACAGTCGTACAGCAGTGCCGCATAGCGGTTCGTGTAGTTGGCTTCGTGCGCTTCGGGGAAAAATACGTGCCGCCCGGCGTCGCCTGCGGCGATGTGGATATTTATCAGCAGTACATTGCCGTCGGCAGTGCCCAGCGCCTTGATCTGGTTGCAGACCGCGCGCAGTTCCTCGTCGTCGCAGTCGGTGGCCTCGCCGTCGGTGATGTTGAACACCACGGGCGGGAAACTCGCGGCGTTGGCCGCGCGTGCGGTCCATTCGGCGGCGATGTCGCGCACGCGGCGCAGCGCTTCGCACATGGGCGTCTGTCCGGCCGCCTGCGGCTCGATCCACGACGGTGCGGGAATCTCGCGCAGGGCGATGCTGCCGTCGGGAAGACGGTGTTCGATCACCTCCGTGCGCACCGGCATCTCTCCTGCCGCAAGGGCGCTCACCGGCGCCAGTTCTTCGCCGTCGGGCAGCAGTGAACGCACTTCGTCGTCGCCCGAATAGCCGATCACGGCGATGTCGTAATAATCGCGTATGCCGTCGCTGCGGCGGGCGCGTTCGACCAGCTCGAACAGCAGGTCGTTGGTGATGTTGGCCACCGCTTCGGCCTTGGTGAGCCTGCGTCCCCGGAAGAGGATGCTTTCGGCCATCGATCCCGAACAGTCTATGGCCAGGATGAATGCCGTGCGGTGGTTGCGTGTGATGCTCTGTGTATACATGTTGCGTCTATTTTAGTCCCCGGACCGAGTAGTAGTCGTCGCGCACTTCGCCCTCGTCGTCGCTGTCCAGGCCGTAGCTGACGGCCATGTCGAGCGAACAGTCGCGGTCGCGGTCGGCGTCGGTGGTGCGGCGCATCGCCTCCCGGGCGTTGCGTCCCGCTTCGACCGCGTCGCTGAAGTCCGCCGCGGTGGGTGCGCGCCCCAGCAGCGAAGCGTAAATCCCTTCGGCCCAGCTGTGGGCGTAGTCGTCGTAATGCACGAAGAAAACCCGGAAGCGGTTGTCCACCTCTTCGGGTGTGGTCAGTTCGCCGCGGTCCACGGCGTCGAGGATCGCTTCGACCTCGCGTTTGGTGATATACTGCCCCGCAACGTCGAGCCAGCGGCCGCTGCCGTCGTACCGCGCGGCCGATTCGCCGCGGTCGAGCATGGCTCCCAGCGCGGCGACGACGAATTTGTTGTAAAGGCCGATGCCCCGCTTGAGCGCCGCGGCGCGGATGACCGCTTTGCGGTAGGCGTACGACGGTGCGTCGGGGTCCTCTTCGGCCAGCGTGTGGAGCGTATCCACGGCCTTGAGCATCGCTTCGGTTATGTAGGGGTTGTATTCTTCGAAGTTGATGACGTCGCGTTTGCGGTCGCGGCGGTCGCGGGCCGGCCACTTCTCGATGTCGCGTACGGCTCCGTAACTGGTGAGGTTCGCGCCCGGCATGAGCGTCGTGCGACCCTCCTTTTCGACCAGGTAGGAGTAGGGGAACGCCGACGTGTCGTGGTGGTACGAGTGGTGTCCCATAATCATCGTGAAGGCCCCTTCGAGCGCAGGCGACATGATGTAGGCCCCGCTGGCGAACTTGCATCCGCGCAGATGCACCGACTGGTGTACGGCGCCGCTCTTGAAGAGGTGGTTGCTCTGGTTGGAGCCGCTCCCGGCGTTGAAGAACGAGAACATGCCGGCGATCAGCAGCGACGATTTGTGGTGCGAAACGGTGTAAGGCCCTGCGAAAATCGCGGCCGCTTCGCCGTTCTCGCAGTGCGAATTGGCGAAAAAGAGCGATTCGGCCGCCGTGAAAGCCTTGTCCAGCCGGCAGCTCTCGCCCACGAAGCAGCGTTCGACGATCGACCCGTTGTCGATGCGCGCCTTCTCGGCGGCGATAAAGTCGTAAGCCTTGACGTCCACGCCGATATGCGCCCCGTCGCAGACGGTGCCGTTTTCGAGCATCGACGCACCGTCGATGGTCACTCCGTCGCCGATGCGGACTTCGCGGATGAATTTCGCGCCTACGATGCGGGTGTTGCGGCCGACGCTGCCCGTTTCCGACGCGCTGGCTGCGGCATAGGCGTCCACCATGCGCTCCAGCGCCGCAATGGTCTGCGGACGGTGGCGGTAGACGGCCATCAGGTAGGCTACCTGGGCCGACATCCGGTCGAATATCTTGACCGTGCGGCCCCCGCACTCGTTCATCGTGGCCACGCCCACGCCGTTGCCGAACGTACTTCTGCGGCGGCATTCGAGGGCCGTGACACCCTCTATGAGTGTGCCCTCGCCGATGCTGTAATTGCTTACGCACGAGCGGATTATGCGCGCGCCCGAGCCGATTTCGACCGTCCCTTCCAGATGGCTTTGGAGCAGCTGGAAGGGTGTGAAATCTTCAGAGACCCTCACCTGCGACCATGCTTCGGCCGAGGATCCGAGGGACTCGGCGGCGGAGATCTCCGCCGGAGTCATATACCTGAGTTGAGACATCGGTGTCGTATTAAGCAGATGCAAATATAACGATTTAAGGCTAAATATCAAACTCATGGCCCGTCCGGTCGATCTCCCGCCGCCGTCCGCCGCGGACGACCGGGGCGCGTCCGTTGCGGAAGGGTTTCACGGCTTCGTACTCCGGACAGCTGATCCGGGTCCGCCCTGCGCCGTCGATATAGTGCCATGTCGCCCCGAGCCGCACCGCCGCCAGCCCTTCGGTGAAATCGAATCCGCAGTCGTAAAGCGGCGGTACGACCACCTGTTCCGGCGTGCGGTAACCCCACAGGCCGTTTTCGACGAAGAGTTCGGTCCCTTCGGCGACAGCTCCGTCCGCTGGGCCGCCTGCAGGGCCGGAATTCCCGCCTGCCGTCTTTTCCGCTCCCATTGCCCGCTTTGGGCCTGTTGTTCCGGCTGTTTCCCCGGCTCCGGTTGTCCCTGTTGTTGGCGTATTCACTGTATTCTTCGTTTCCTCAGGTCCCGTTCCTTCATCTGTTTTTGCCGCCTGCGCCAGCAGTTCCGGCAGCCCCGGCAGCCGGAGCGAAGGTGTACGGAGCAGCCGCGCAATCCGGTACTGCGCCGCAAGGCCTGCGTTTTCGAAGAGCGCGAGCGCTTCGCGGAGCGCCGCGTCGGTCCCGATTTTCTGCGGTGTGAAGAGCAGCCCGTCGGCGTCGCAGTAGCGCGCATAAAGCGTCGGATCTAGCGTCAGTGCATGCAGCGCCGTGGAGATCAGGGCCGCCGGGTAATCGTCGAGCGAAGCGTCGAAGTCCCGGACCGTCCGCGCGGGGTGCTGGAAAGCCGCCGTGCCCAGTTCCGGGCTGGGCTGCCCTGCGAAGGCGGGCAGGAACATGGCGTCGAAATCGATCAGGTGGAGCCGTCCTTCGCCGTCGGCGATGATGTTTTCGGGTTTCAGGTCGCCGTGCGCCCAGTCGTCCGCCGTGAGCGCCGCGGCCATGCGGTCGAATGCGGCGGCGAATCTCCTCAGCCGCACCGTGTCGCCCGCCTCGGCCGCTTCGACGACGGCTTCGTGAAGCGTAACGCCCTCGATCCAATCGCCCAACACCACATCGGTCCAGACTCCGCCTGCGGGCGAGGTGTAGATGAAAAGCTCCTGCGGGAGCAGTCTTTTTCCGTAGATTTCCGCCAGGTGGCGCGGATGGTGCATGTAACAGCGCAGCGAGCGGATACGCCCTTCGCGGCGGATGCGGAAGACGATGGCGCTGTTGCCCACCGTGTAGCGCATGCGCCCCTCTTCGTCGCGGCACACCTCGATCTCGCCCAGCGTCCGGGTGAGACCGTGCGTGTCGGCCAGCGTGGTCAGGTATTGGCGCAGTGTGAACACGGCTTTACTGATTGCGGATCTTGTTGCCGAGGATGAAGCCGAAGATGCCGGTGAGCAGGATGCCGATCGTCGTCTGGACGACGTTGAGCATGTCCACCAGCGGGGATATGCCGCTGAGCTGCTCCGAACCGACGCCCGCCATGTTTTTCAGGCTGATCCAGAAGGCCTGCAGGTAGGAGGGCAGCGAAGCGTTTCCCTGAAAGACATAGGCGAAGAAGAGTACCAGCACCGCATAGGTCGTGACCATGCGGAAGAGGCTTTCTCCGTAGCCGAACATGATGTCCATCAGCGTATTGGTCGCTATTTTCCATGCCAGTTGCGGTTTGCGCGAGAGCGGTGTGCCGCGCCAGTCGGCCAGCATGCGCCGGCGTTCCATGCGGCGGCCCTTCACGTAGGCCCAGTTCGCGTCGCGCAGGAATCCCATGCCCGTCCACAGGCCGTTGAAATTCTTGTATATCTCCTCGGCGTCGGCCCAGCGGGTGTGCAGCGCCGCGTCGGGGCTCCACTCCGACTGCCCCGCCCGGTCGTTCCTGCGGACTCCCGTGCCGGCGGTGTTCCATTCGGTCAGAAACCGTCTGTAGGCGTCGCGGTCCTGCTGGAGCAGCCTGCCGCCGGCGAGGTTTTCGCGGCGGATGTTCACCCCTTCGCCGAAGTAGGCGTAGTAGAGGCTCGTCTCTCCGATCAGGGCTTTGCGCATGATGACGATTCCGGTAAGCATGGCGCGGTAGAAGTCGCAGAACCGGATTTCGGCCTCTTCGAAGGTCGCCCTTTCGATCTCGCAGTAACGGAAATCGCTCCATGCGATCTTCGCCCTGCGGAAGCGGCAGTTGCGCAGCGCGGCCTTGCGGAAGGAGACGCGCTCCATCCCGCAGCCGTCGAAACTGCACTCCGTGAG
>CAKVKI010000078.1 GCA_934754975.1 uncultured Alistipes sp.
GTTGTGAAGCTCGGCATAGGTATTGAGCCGGAAATCGGCGCTTTCGACCTTGCCGTCGTTATAAAGTTTCGCCTTGTTGGTGACTTCGACTTCACCCGCCTGCAATGCGGCCGTCGCTCCGTTGTAGAACTCGCAGGAGGTATTGACGTTGAACAGACCGTTGACAACGAACGTGCCTTCGTTGACGATAGTCTTGCAGGAGAAGCTCGTCTGATCGGTGGTGAAAGTACCGCCCTCGAACACATAGATGGCCGGATTGACCGCATTCTGCTGGAGGTTGGCTTTCGCCTCCTTAATATATACTTCGCCGCCCGGAAGCACCGCAAGGGTCGCCTGTCCGATAGTAACCGACGCATTGAGCGTCAATTTGCCCGCCACGTAGAGAACCGGAGCGGAATGGGGCGAGAACTTACCGTTCAAATTGATATTGCCCGTAACCTCGGCGCCCGCGGGAATGTAATATTCCGCCGCCGCGACATAGGGTTTGGCGATCCAGCTCGCGCCGAGATCAATATTGCCGGCCGGCGTCTGGCGGATAACCGCACCTTCGGCGAAGTCGCTTTCCGTCTTAACCGGCAATGTCGGATAATCGGGCATCGACGAGCTTTCGCTGCGTGTAACCGCAGCCATGCGGATTTTCGGCGCTTCGGCGCTTTTCATCACGGCGCCCGCAACATTGAGAGCCGCGGAAACAGGCTGCATACTGACCGACACCGTACCGTCGGGCAGGGTAGTCTGCACATAAAGGTTCTTAACCCCGGCGGGCAGCGTCATGGCCGTCGAGAAAGTAGGCTGCGAAGCCTTTACAACACCCATCGCAACGATATTTTCGTCGGCCAGCACGGGCGACGAATAGATACGTACGACGGCATATTCGGGGACGAGTCCGCTGACACTCGGCATACCGACCGTAGCCGATACGTCACGCGTCATTTTCCAATCGAAGTCTGCAGGTACGGCAGCAACGGGCTGCTGTCCGCCACCTTCGCCTTCGCTCATCTCTTTCTGGCATGAAATAGCCAAAAACGTCGTCGCAAACAATGCGACAGCGAAAAGTCGTTTCATAAATTTGATAATTTTAGTCTATCCCTTTGTGCATTGCGCACATTCTTCGACACAAAGATAAACATTATTTTTAATTTCAAATCATTTTCGCTCATTTATTTGACAAAATGGGTCACATTCGCAAAATTGGCATGCAAAATTCCAGCCGAGAAAAAGGATTTTTCAAAAAAATATCCCATAGCGGGAGTAAAACTCAAAAAAACCGCTATATTTGCACCATTGGAAATAGATCCGGACACTGAAAATGATTGCAATGAACACATACGACAGTTCGTACTGCGGAACCCTCCGCGGTATGATGACTATGGGTATGATGTGCATGCGCAGCCGATTCCGCCGGGTGTAACCTTTCCGTATGCACGAACGACACAATCCGGCTTCCTTTGAGGTCGGATTTTTTTGTAACGAATAAATAACGAAATATGACTCCGAAAAATTACCGATTCGAAACACTGCAGGTACACGCAGGCCAGCAGCCCGATCCCGTGACCGGCTCGCGCGCACTGCCGATCTACCAGACCACGTCCTATGTTTTCGACAGCGCCGAACAGGGCGCGGCACGTTTCGCCCTGCGCGAAGAGGGTAACATCTACACCCGCCTGAGCAATCCCACGACCTCGGTTTTCGAAGAGCGCATGGCCGCGCTCGAAGGGGGTACGGCGGCCGTGGCCGCCGCATCGGGCATGGCCGCCCAGTATCTGGCGTTCAGCAACCTGGTCGAAGCGGGCGACAATATCGTCAGCACGTCGTTCCTCTACGGCGGCACGTTCAGCCAGTTCAAGCATACGTTCGCCCGCATCGGCGTCGAAGTGCGTTTTGCGGACGGCGACGACATCCGAAGCATCGCATCGCTCATAGACGACCGTACCAAAGCGATATACCTGGAAACGATCGGCAATCCCGAATTCAACGTGCCCGACTTCGAACCGATCGTCGAGCTGGCGCACAAGCATGGCATTGCGGTGGTGACCGACAATACGTTCGGCGCGGGCGGATTCCTCTGCCGGCCGATCGAATGGGGCGTGAACGTCGTGACGCACTCGGCGACCAAGTGGATCGGCGGGCACGGCACGAGTCTGGGCGGGGTAGTCGTGGACGGCGGCAACTTCGACTGGGGCAGCGGCAAATATCCGATGCTGAGCGAACCCTCGGAGGGATACCACGGTTTCAACTTCTGGAAAGAGTGCGGCAAGACCGCCTTTGCGACCCGCACCCGCTGCGAAGGGCTGCGCGACATCGGTCCCTGCATCAGTCCGTTCAACGCGTTCCTGCTGACGCAGGGACTCGAAACGCTCTCGCTGCGCGTACAGCGCAGCGTGAACAACGCACTTGCGGTCGCGGAGTGGCTGGAGAAGCATCCCAAGATCGAACACGTCAGCTACCCGGGACTCAAAAGCAGTAAATATCATGCGCTGGCGAAAAAATACCTCCGCAACGGTTTCGGCGGCGTGCTGACGTTCCGTGTGAAAGGCAGTGCGGAGCAGGCGTCGAAGATCGTCGACAACCTCGGTCTGATCAGCCATCTGGCCAATGTCGGCGACGCGAAAACGCTGCTCATACACCCCGCATCGACCACCCACGCCCAACTCGGCGAACAGGAACTGGCCGCTTCGGGCGTATATCCCAACCTGCTGCGGCTTTCGCTCGGCATCGAGCATATCGACGATATAAAAGAAGACCTGAACGAAGCGCTGAAACATTTGTAATGAAACCCCATATTTACATAGCTCCCGGACCGTTCTGCCTGGAAACGGGACATACGCTGCCGGAACTGAAGATCGCCTACCATACGTACGGCGAACTGAATGCCGCGCACGACAATGTGGTGTGGGTCTGCCATGCACTGACGGCCAATTCGGACGTCGCGGACTGGTGGCCGCACACCGTCGAAGCGGGGAAGTTCCTCGATCCGGCGCGTCATTTCGTCGTCTGCGCCAACATCCTCGGCTCGCACTACGGCACAACGGGACCGCTTCATACGAATCCGCAAACCGGCACACCGTACTACCGGGATTTTCCGCCCTTTACGATCCGCGACATCGTACGGGCGCATATCCTGCTGGCCGACGCCCTCGGCATCGGACGCATCGGCGCACTGGTCGGAAGTTCGGTGGGAGGATTTCAGGCCGTCGAATGGGCCGTTATGGAGCCGAAGCGCATCGACAAACTGGTGCTGATCGCCACCTCGGCCAAGGCGTCGCCGTGGAGCATCGCCATCGACGAGACGCAGCGCATGGCCATCGAAGCCGACCGGACGTTCGGCGAGCCGCGCGACGACGCGGGAATGGCCGGTCTTGCGGCGGCCCGCGCCATCGGCCTGCTGACCTACCGGGGATCGCTGGGCTACAACCTCACGCAGCAGGACCGTGAAGAACTTCCCGCCGTACACCGCGCATCGAGCTATCAGCAGTATCAGGGAGAGAAGCTCTGCAAACGTTACAATGCCTACTCCTATTACGCCATCCTCGACACATTCGACACCCACGATGCAGGACGCGGTCGCGGCGGGGTAGCGGCGGCCCTGCGGCAGATCACGGCCCGCACGATCGTCGTAGGCATCACGACCGACATCATCTTCACCCCGGCCGAGATGCGCGAACTGCAGGGCATGATCGCCGGAAGCGTCTACCACGAAATAGACTCGCCGTTCGGACACGACGGATTTCTGGTCGAACACGAACAGCTGAACGGCATCCTCCGTCCGTTTATGAATAACGAATAATCAACAAATAAGCAGCATATGGGTAAAATTAAAATCGGCCTGTTCGGATTCGGCGTTGTCGGACAAGGTATTTACGAAGTGGTCCGCAAATCGAAGAACGCCAATGCCGAAATCGTCAAAATCTGCGTCCGCTCGCTCGACAAACCCCGTTCGATCGACCGTTCGCACTTCACGGACTCCCCGGCGGAGATCCTCGACAATCCCGAAATCGACCTGATCGTCGAGGTGATCGACGACGCCAAAGCGTCGTACGACATCGTAAAAAGCGCCCTGCTGAAAGGGATTCCCGTCGTTTCGGGCAACAAGACGATGCTGGCGCACCACCTGCCCGAGATGATCGAAATCCAGAAAAAACACAACGTGGCGCTGCTTTACGACGCGTCGTCGTGCGGTTCGATTCCGGTCATCCGCAACCTCGAAGAGTATTACGACAACGACCTGCTGCTCGAAGTGAAAGGTATCCTGAACGGTTCGTCGAACTACATTCTCTCGCGCGTTTTCGACCACAAGGACTCCTACGCCAACGCACTGGCGCAGGCGCAGGCGCTGGGATTCGCCGAAAGCGACCCTTCGTTCGACATCGGAGGTTACGATTCGCTGTTCAAACTGGTAATCATCACGGTACACGCGCTGGGCACCTATGTCGCACCGGAGCGCATCTTCACATACGGCATTTCGACGATTCACGATGCGGACATCCAGTACGCCCGCGAGAAAAACGTGAAAATCAAGCTGGTGGCGCAGGTCGTGAAGGTGAGCGACGAACACTTTACGATGTTCGTCATGCCGGAGTTCGTGACGCCCGCCAAGTATATCTACAGCGTCGACGACGAATACAACGGCGTGGTGATCCGCGGCGAGTGTTACGACCGGCAGTTCATGTTCGGCAAAGGAGCCGGAAGCCTTCCGACGGCTTCGTCGATCCTGAGCGACATCATGGCCCGCCTGCACGGCTACCGCTACGAATACAAGAAGCTGAGCTACATCCAGAAGCCCGACTATACGACCGACATCACGCTGAAGATATACGTCCGGTACACGGATACCGACATTCACGGCATCCTGAATTTCACGAAAATCCACGAACAGTACACCAGCGAGAAGAGCAACTACGTTATCGGCGACATCCTGCTGAGCGAACTGCTCGCCAAACGCGACCGGCTCTGCGGCGACGACGTGTTCGTGGCCAACATTCCGATTTTCTTCCTGAACCGCGACTGACGCCGGGCCTGACCGGACACAACGCGAACTGCGAAGCGGAATACCGCAACGAAAAAAGGTCCCCGAACGAGGACCTTTTTTTCGTTGCCGCGATTCAGCGCCCTATTTCGCGTCTTTCACGCAGCGCAGCGAAACCCCGTTAGCGGCAGTTTGCGGAGAAATCGCCGGATTGCCGCCGGACGCATAGAACAACAATACGCTGTAGCTACTTCCTCCGTCGTCGGTCGTGGCGCTCATCAGATAACCGCTTTTAGCCGACGAGACATAGTTATTTGAAACGGAATTCCACATGCCAGCGAGCGTAAATCCGAAATCGGGACCCGCGGCCAGCATTTGCAGTTCGTCGATATAAGGCACATGCCAGCCTGCAGGGCAAATCCCCCGGACCGGAGCGCCGGAAGCGGCCTGGACGCCGCCCAGCGCCGTAGTAAAACTGTACAGCATGCCGTGTTCACGGACATATTCCGCATCTTCGTTGGCATCGGGATACCAAATACCCTTTGTCAGCAGCGCCGCGTCCGGCACATAGCGCAGGTTCTCGGCCATCCAGACCGTCTCCCCGACAGTCGTCGTCCGGTAGGTCACACCGCCGTAGGAGAGTGTCTGCGAATCATCACCGCCGTCGAGCGATCCGCCGTCTCCCCAATCCCCGATATCGCCGCTCAGGGCGATTTCGATCTCCTCATTCGTAACGAGGAGCGACATATCGTACCTCATTCCGCTTTCGAGCTGAGCCGAAGAGAGGGTTTTACTGCGGCTTCCGCCGTCGCTCATCGTAACCGTAACAGTCAGGGCCGCCTGCTGAGGAACGAGAACCGCACGATAGGACGCACCGGGCGTCACTTCGAACGCTTTGACCTCCGCAGCGGCAACGCCGCTTTTAGCCGCCGCCTTCGGCACCGAATAGTCGATCTCCGCCGTCGGAACGAGTCCGCCGACGCTGACCCCGGTGACCGTTGCATCGGAACTATTGGCGACGACGATCGTCAGCTGCGACATCACATGGTAGAAAATCATGCCGACCGGCGCAGAAACGGGCGTAACGTCGGTTTTTACGGCAGCCAACAGATCGGAGGAGGCATTGCCCTGCGTCTGATCTGCGGCGACGGTGAATTCGTCCGGTCTCCCGCTTTCGGCATAGGGATAATAGGCCGTCAATACGGACTTTTCGTTCAGGTCGGTGTACCACAACAGCCCCGACGCCGTAAAAGCCGTGCCGTCGTAGGTCATCAGGACATTCTCGGCATAAGGAACAGCGCCTTTGGCGATAGTCAGGCCGATACGGTCGCCGGTATCGAAATGCAGGCCCGTGACGCGCGTACGGATAGCCGGCGCGATTTTCACGCAAGGCGTATCTTTTTCAGACTCTGCACAGCCCGCTATTGCGAGGGCCACCAGAGCCAGGAATAACATTTTTCTCATCTTGTGACAATAACGGAAAGTGACTTTTCAGTACAAAAATAAAACTTTTTACGTTATTATCAAGTATCTCAGCTAGTTTTTATAGTAGGATTCGTCGAGTCCCAGAATGAAATTATCCCGGCGGCGGAAAGTGACGACTGCGAGCGCCAGCACCAGCGCCGCATTGAAGAAAAACGGGAAACGGTCGCTGTGGGTTCCGAACAGATGCCGGAAAAGGTCTACGATAAAGGGACAGACCATCACGGCCAGGTAGTTCATCACCATCACGAACGACAGCGCCAGCGTCGCCGAGCGGGGCGGGGCGATCGTCGCCGCCTTGTCGTAGATGACGGGCTGTATCACGCCGTAGCCGAAGCCCGTACACAGGACTCCGACGACGAGCATCGTTTTGTCGCGGAAAATACCCACGCAAAGCAATCCGGCGCAGATCAGCGCGAGCGAAACAAGATTGACATTGCGTTTCAGCAGGCGGATAATATTGTCGATGAAAAGTCCCGGCAGCATGATCGCCAGGAAGAAAAGCGAAATCAGCACTCCCGAAAACGAGCTGTCGATCTTATAATCATCGACCAGGAACGACGCATAGAACGTCACGACCAGCACGGCATAGGTGGCGAAGAAATAGAACAGCATCAGCCCGACGAGCTTGCGGCGGTCGATCATCTTATGGCGCATCTGAATACTCTGCTCCGGTTCGGGCCGGGAACGCCCGCGCTTGAGAAAAAACGACAGGGCCAGCGAGACGCCCGGCAGGGTGTAGACCAGGAAAGGCAGATGCCAGTCCACATCGGCCAGATAGCCCGTAACGACAGTAGCCAGCACGAGGGTCAGGTTATTGATCGACGAACTGTACCCCAGCTGGCGTACGCGGTAGTCACCCGTAAAGTAATCGACTACCAGTCCCGTCGAAAGCGGAATCACCATGCCTGCGCCGATGCCGAGGATGCAGCTGATGACGATCAGCCACGCCATGCTTTTGGCAAAAATGCAGGCGACGCCGCTCAGAAAGAAGATCAAAAGTCCTACGGTGAGAATCTTGAGTTTGTCCTTGCCGACGGAGAGTTTGCCCGAAAGCAGCACGAACGGGATAATAAGCAGCGACGGAAGCGAAGTCAGCATTTGTATTTCGAGGTCGGTAGCCTTGGAAAATATTTTGTTCAGGTCCCCGAGAATCGGGGAGATCGCAAGTCCCGGCAGCGAGGCGATCGCCGAAACCGACCAGATCGCCAGCAATACCGTAAGTGTGATCGTACCTTTACCTGTTTTGATTTTCATTGCCGGGAGTTTACCGCCCGACACCGCAACTGTTATACCAAACAAAAACGGGCCGGCAGCATGCCGGCCCGTTGTCTTATATATCGGTCGTTTACCGACTCATCTTCACGCAGCGCACCTGCATACCGTTTGCACGGGCATACGGCACTGCGGTCTCGATACCGGCCGAGGTATAAAGTTTCTCGAACCAGAAATGAAGCGCCTGCGACTCCGCACCGTTCACAGCGGTAGACCAATAGAGTCCCTCCCAAGGCTGTGCAATATCCGCACGGGTATACAACATCATCTTCGCCTCATCCTTCGGGATATAAATATTCTGTATCTTGCCGTTGTCGTAGCGGCGGCGTCCGCCGCCCATGAAAAAAGACTCGGCTTTTCCGTCGGTCAGCGTCCAGCCGAATTTCTCCTCGTCGCCCTCGGCAGGGGCATCGACGATTTTAAGATTGTCGAATGCCGCCGAAGGAGCTACGCGCCAGCCATAGGGACAGGGGTCGTTTACACTCTTCTGGCTGATGTTGTCGTCGGGCGACCAAGCTGCGTCAGACTTGCTCCAGAGCCAGTCGTTGTTCGAATCGGCGACACCCGTAATAAAGGTGAGCGGATTCTTAACGGCATAATCCATCGTGCCGCTCTCGGCGCTCGACGCGACCATCGTCACATAGGTGCGGCTGCCGCTGCCGTTATACATGGCGGCACCTTCGCCGCTGGAAATTTTGTAAGTACTCGGACCGATGAACGGGTCTTTGCGGCCCCACTGGTAATAAAGGCCGTACGAAGACAGAATCTCCTTCGTGGTCGAATTGCCGTTGGCCAGGGCGCCCAGATTACGGGTCATCATCGTATAACCGTTCAGATCGACCGAACCGTTCTCCCCGTCGGGATCGTAATCCGTCGCCCAGATATGCCAGCTCCAGATCAGGTCGCCGGCGGCATTGTAAGCGCCGATCAGGGCGTTTCCCTTGAGGACCTTATCGCTGTCGTCGGTATCCGCTCCGATGTAGAACGACGCTTTGCCGTCCTCCAGCTGAAGATACTGCACCAGTCCCGACACAGACTTCCAGATAACGCCGAGGTGATCCGTCGCCAGCGGCGAACCGTCGCCTTTGCGCATGGCGTCGAATACGTAATTAGTCTCTTTTTTGGATGCGATATAGCTGTTGGCCACGCCCGCCGCACTCAGATCCACGGTCGCCACGACGCCGACGAAAAGCACTCCCGAAACACTCGTTCCGCCCGGAGTGACTCCGGCCAGCACGACCGTACCCGATTCGACGGCTGTACCCTCTTCGAGAGCCGTGGCCGAAGGCGCTACGACCGTAAGCATGCCCGTAGCCTGGTCGAGCATCGGCTCGTCCCATCCTGTGGGCTGGCTCGTAACGGAAAGCGTTTTGATGTTCTGCAGGGTAAAGCCCACTGTAGCCACGCCGCTCGGCGCATCGATAAAGACCGCAGGCCTGTCGAACGATATAGTGCCCGAGTCCTTGTCCTTACTGCACGACACGGCAAACGCCGCCGCAGTCACGACCACGGCTATCAGTTTTACGAATCCTTTCATATTGCCCAAATTTACTTTATATCGGTTTAAAAAATCTTTGCAAAGATACCAAAAAGCGGGATAAATCCTATAAAGGCATCCCAAATATTTCATCCGCCCGGATTTGGGAATAATTATTGCCGCCTACACCCAAACGAAATATAAACTCAAATAGTATGTCCAATTTGAAAATTGAAACGGGAAGCTCCCCCGCAGAGGAGCGGTTCAGCATCACCGTAACCGAAACAGGGCCTTATCTGGTTTACGGGCGGCCGCCGCTGGCCGAACAGTTCATCATGCCCGACGAATCCAACGAAAGCTGGTATTTTCA
Source organism: uncultured Alistipes sp. (assembly GCA_934754975.1). Taxonomy (GTDB): domain Bacteria; phylum Bacteroidota; class Bacteroidia; order Bacteroidales; family Rikenellaceae; genus Alistipes. Next base: position 9,571 of record CAKVKI010000078.1, read on the forward strand.
GGAGGGCAGGCACTTTTCGACCGAATCGGAACCCACAGCCTTATGCCGCTGCGGGGCCTCCGGCCGCAAGCCCTATTGCGACGGCAGCCACGAAAAAGCCGACTGGGATTCGCGTCTCACGGCACATCGGGACTCGCTGCTCGACGACGCCGAAGTGATCGACGGGGGCACGCTCCAGATGACGGACAACGAAAAATACTGCGTCTTCGCACGCTTCTGCCACCCGCACGGCGACGCATGGTCGCTCACCGAACAGTCCGACGATCCCGAAGCGCGCGAGCTGGCCGTCCGTGAAGCTTCGATGTGCCCCAGCGGCCGTCTGACGGCATGGGACAAGAAGACGATGAAACCCTATGAATTCCGTTTCGAACCGAGTCTCGGACTGATCGAAGACGTTACGATCGGCTCCAGCGGCGGTTTGTGGATACGCGGCGGCATTCCCATGCGGCGCGAGAACGGACAGACGTATGAAATCCGCAACCGCGTCGTCGTATGCCGCTGCGGACAGTCGGCCAACAAACCCTACTGCGACGGTACGCACGCCGAAATCAAGTGGCGGGACAACCTCGAAGGCGAGCCGGTCGGCGAAACGCTCCCCGAAGAGGTGTATTGAGTCGCCCGGGACGGAATATGCCGTCCCATACGGCGCAACCCAAAAGAGAGGGCCGTATTGCATGGCCCTCTCTTTGTATTTCAACCTGACACAGTCTCAGAAACGCGGATTCCGCAGGTTTTTCGACCTTGCGGGAATCCGTCTTTATCATTTGCAGAGGAAGTCGATGTAATCGGTAATGGCTTTCGTGCAGACAGGACAAAATTCGTCCGTTTTATGCAGGTTGTTCATCAGGCAGTTGCGCCACGGGCGGTACACGCCCTTCGCGGCATAACCGCCGCCTTCGAAAACGCCCACAACGCCGTCGTACTCCTCCGTATCGGGCGTCGGCACAGGCGTACCCGCCGGCACCATCCGGCTCCAGAATTTATCCCCGAACCCGACGAGCGTCGTCAGGTTGGGTTCCCACGGTTCGATATTTTTCGCATACATATCGTCATAGGAGGTCGTGCCGACATATTCGTCGCCCAGCCCCAGC
>CAKVKI010000079.1 GCA_934754975.1 uncultured Alistipes sp.
CACCCGTCAGCATCCCCCGGTTCATTCTCGGGGGCATGCTCGTCGGCGGCGTGGCCGTGGTCGCCCTGGCTTTCCTGAAATACGGGCTGATCGCAGGGACCGTGGTCGCCGCCATTCCCGCCGCACTGTGCATCCTGTGGGTCACGCTGCGCAATCCGGCGCTGGCGATGCTCGGACTGTTCGTGGTCAATTATTTCATCATGGGACTGACCCGTTACGCCTACGACCTGCCGTTCGGCATGATCCTCGACGCGCTCATATTCTACAACATCCTGATAATAAGCCTGCAGGCCATGATGCACCGCATCGAATGGAAGCGCGCCAGCTCGGGACTGACCGTCGTCGCGGCGATCTGGGTGGCGTATTGCGTACTCGAAGTGGTGAACCCCGAATCGGTCTCGGTTTCGGGATGGTTTTCGTCCGTGAGGTCCGTGGCGTTCTACTTCTTCCTTATCGTGGTGCTTACCCAGCTCACGATGAACGAATACAAGTACCTGAAATACATGCTCGTCATCTGGTCGGTGCTGACGCTGGTCGCCGTCGGGAAAGCCTGCATCCAGAAATTCGTCGGCTTCAACGCCGCCGAAAACTACTGGCTGTTCGTCCTCGGCGGACGTTCGACGCACATCATCCACAGCGGAGTCCGGTACTTCTCGTTCTTCAGCGACGCCGCCAATTTCGGCGGCTCGATGGGCCTTTCGATGGTCGTCTTTTCGATCTCGGCGCTCTATTACCGCAATCCGTGGATGAAAATATACCTGCTGCTGGTTGCCGCCGCAGCCTGTTACGGTATGCTGATATCGGGTACGCGCAGCGCGCTGGCCGTGCCGTTCGTCGGCTACACGGCTTTCATCATGATGTCGCGCAACATCAAAGTCATCGTCATGGGCGTCCTGCTCGTCATCGCGGCGTTCGTCTTCCTGAAATTCACCTCGATCGGACAGGGCAACGCCCTGGTCCGGCGTGCGCGAAGCGCCTTCAACTCGGAAGACCCGTCATTCAAGGTCCGCCTTGAAAACCAGGCCAAATTACGTGAAATAATGGCCGACAAGCCCTTCGGCGCAGGCTTGGGACACGGCGGCGGCAAAGCCAAGACTTTCGCCCCGACCGCAGCATTGTCGCAGATTCCGACCGACTCGTGGTTCGTGATGATCTGGGTCGAAACGGGTATCGTGGGGCTTCTGCTGCATATCGGCATCCTTCTTTACATCCTGGCGCGGGGCGCCTATCTGGTGGTCTTCAAACTGCGAAACGCACAGCTGAGGGGATTCACGGCGGCGCTCACGGCCGGAATTTCCGGCATCGTCGTCATGGCCTACGCCAACGAGATTCTGGGCCAGATACCCACGGGCGCCATGCTTTATATGAGCATGGGCTTCATCTTCCTCGCACCGCGCTTCGACCGCGAACTCTCACGCAGGGAGATTCTGGACAAGGCGCTGGCGGCGCAACGGCCTCCGCTCCGGGAAAATTACGAATGATGAATACGCGAATATCGGTCATATCGGTCAATTACAACGGTTACGCCCTCACCTGCGCGATGATCGACTCGCTGCGGCGGCATGTTACGACTCCGCTGGAGATCGTGATCGTGGACAACGGCTCCGTGCGCGACGAGGCGGCCCCGCTGCGGGAACGCTACCCCGACGTCAAGGCGCTGCGCAGCGAACGAAACCTCGGATTCGCCGGCGGCAACAACCTCGGATTCGCGGCGGCGACGGGCGACTGCCTGCTGCTGCTGAACAACGATACCGAAGTCACGGACGACACCCTGCATTACCTCTGTGAAACGCTCGACAACGACCGCTCCATCGGTGCGGTCTGTCCGAAAATCCGGTTTTTCGCTCCCCCGCAGCATATTCAGTTCGCCGGCTACACGCCCTTGACGCGTATCACGATGCGCAACGCCCTGATCGGCTTCGGGGAACCCGACGACGGGCGATACGACGCCCCGCACGATACGCCCTATGCGCACGGCGCAGCAATGATGGTCCGGCGCGAAGCGCTCGAAAAAGCCGGGCCGATGCCGGAAATCTACTTCCTCTATTACGAGGAACTGGACTGGTCGGTGCGCATCCGCGAACAGGGCTGGCGCATCGCCTACGATCCCCGCTGCACGGTATTCCACAAGGAGAGCGCGACCACGGGCCGGCAAAGTCCCCTGCGGAGCTACTACCTGACCCGCAACCGGCTGCTCTTCGCATGGCGCAATCTTCGGGGCGGCGTGCGGATGCTCTCGATCGCCTATCAGCTCTGCATAGCGACGCCCAAAAGCGTCTTATCGGCGCTCGCGCACCGGCGCGGCGACCTCGCAAAAGCCGCATGCCGGGGCGTAGGCGACTTCTTCACCCTGAAAAACAAGCAGTCATGACGACTCTTCTGAACATAGCCGACTGGATCTTCATCTTCGTATTGGGACTTCCGGCGCTCTACCTTTTCGTCTTTGCGCTCTTCTCGACGCGCAAAAATATGGACGACTATCCGCGGGCCAAACGCCAGCGGAAGTTCGTGACGCTGATTCCCGCCTACAAAAGCGATGCGGTGATCGTCCGCACGGCGCGGGCGGCCTTGCAGCAGGAGTATCCCGCACAGCTGCACGAGGTGGTCGTGATCGCCGACCGGCTCAAGCCCGAGACGCTCGCCGAACTGCGCACGCTGCCGATCCGCGTGCTGGAGGTCTCCTTCGAAAACAGCTCCAAGGCCAAGGCGCTGAATTTCGCGGTCGAAGAGCTGGGCCCCGAAGCCGCCGAAGCCGTGACGATCCTCGACGCCGACAACCTGGCCGGCGAAGATTTCATCGCCCGCCTCAACGACGTCTTCGACAGCGGCGTACAAGCCGTGCAGGCCCACCGCACGGCCAAAAACCGCGACACCGACACCGCTGTGCTGGACGCGGCGAGCGAAGAGATCAACAACGCCATATTCCGCCGCGGACACGTGGCGCTGGGACTCTCCTCGGCGCTCATCGGTTCGGGCATGGCCTTCGAATACAACTGGTTCCGCGACAACATCGCCTGCTGCACCACGTCGGGCGAAGACAAGGAACTCGAAGCGCTGCTGCTCAGGCAGGGCATCTACATCGACTACATCGACGGCCTGCGCGTGCTGGACGAAAAGGTGCAGGGCGAAGGAGCCTACTACAACCAGCGGCGGAGATGGATCGCCGCGCAGTTCTACGCCCTGGGATCGGCCGTACGGCAGCTTCCGGGCGCAATCGCTGCGGGCAACCTCGACTACTGCGACAAACTCCTGCAATGGTGCCTGCCGCCGCGCATACTGCTGATGGGGCTGGTGCCGCTGTGGACAATCGCGATGACCGTATTCGATCCCCTCGGCTCGGTAAAATGGTGGGTCGTCCTGTTCCTGCTGCTCTTCGCGCTGGCGCTGGCGCTCCCCGACGAACAGACCGACCGGCAGCTGGGCCGCGCCCTGCGCCGCATGCCCGTACTGTTCCTGCTCACCGCAGCCAACCTTTTCCGCCTGCGGGGCACCAAAGACAAATTCATCCACACCGAACACACCGGAGCCGACGACAAAGCTCCCGGCACCAATACCCGGACCGAACCATGAAAATAGCAATCGAAGCACAGCGCATCTTCCGTCCCAACAAACACGGCATGGACTTCGTGGCGCTCGAAGCCATCCGCTGCCTGCAGAAACTCGATACGAAAAACGAATACTTCATCTTCACGGGCGAGGGCGAGGACCGCTGTCTGGAGGAGACGCCCAACATGCACATCGAAACGCTCCGCTGCCCGACCTATCCGCTCTGGGAGCAGTGGGCGCTGCCGCGCGCCGTGGCGCGGGTCAAACCCGACCTGTTGCACTGCACGAGCAACACGGCGCCCGTATGGGGCCGGACCCCGCTGGTGCTGACGCTGCACGACATCATCTTCCTCGAAAAGCAGGCTTCACGCAACAAGTCGTCCTACCAGTCGCTGGGACGCATCTACCGCCGGCTGGTCGTACCGCGCATCCTGCCCAAGTGCCGGAAAATCATCACCGTCTCGCAATTCGAATGCGACCGCATCCGCACGGCCCTCGGTCTCGATCCCGAACGGATCACAGCCATCTACAACGGTTACAACGACCGGTTCCGCCCGATGGACGATGTGGCGCAGACCATCGCCAAATACCTTTCCGATCCCGGATACATCTTCTTTCTGGGCAACACCGATCCCAAGAAGAACACACCCGGCACGCTGCGCGCCTATGCCGAGTACGTGCGGCGCTCGGAGAATCCCCTGCCGCTGCTGGTCGCCGACCTGAGGGAGCAGGCCGCAGAGGAGATCCTGCGGGAGATCGGCGCGCCCGAACTGCGCGGAATGCTTCGCCTGCCGGGGTATATCCCCAACGGCGACCTTCCCGCCGTCTACAACGGCGCATCGGCGTTCTTATACACCTCGCTGCGCGAGAGTTTCGGGATTCCGCAGCTCGAAGCGATGGCCTGCGGCACGCCCGTGGTGACGTCGAACACCTCGGCGATTCCCGAAGTGGCCGGTCCGGGAGCGATTCTCGTCGATCCGACTTCGCCGACGGCGATCGCCGACGCCCTGCTGCGGCTCGAAACCGATGCGGAGTTCCGCGCCGAACAGGTCGCCTACGGACTCGAACGGGTCAAACTCTTCTCCTGGGAGCGGACGGCCCGGCAGATGCTGGCGCTTTACGAATCGCTCGGCAAATAACGTCCCGAATATCCGGAATACTCCGGATCGGAGCGGCTGTATAAAACAGGCCCGCATCCGTCAAATAAAAAAGGAAGGGCGACGCCCTTCCTTTCTGTTTCCGGCATTCCGGTCTTATTTCTTCTTCACGAGGTGTTTCTCGACTCCGTGCAGATACCAGTCCTGCGACTCGGCGCCGCCCGACTGCGCCCATTTGACCATTTCGGGGTAAGCCGTCAGGAAATCGGTCTTCTCGTAGGCATGCTGAATGTCGAAGGGAATATTGATCGCCCAGACCAGCCCGTCGTTCGAATAATAAAACCGTCCGGACTTATCGGCATAGCTGCTCTGTCCGATCAGCGCGTTATAATCGGCCGTCGCAGCCGGCGTAGGCTCGAAACCGCCCCGGTGGATCTCGATCCGGCGGCCGTCCGATTCCCGGTCGCGGGTGAGGAAGAAATCAAACGTATCGAAAGCCACATCCTCGATGGCGATCGCATCGCGGAAATAGACCATGAACGAAGCCTCGGCAAGCTGGTCTTCCGGCATCTCATAGCCCTCTTCCGTATTCACGTAAGCGGCGCCGGCAGGACGGTTGGCATTTTCACGGATGTTCAGGAACTTCAGAACCGCCGGGTCCTTGATGTAATTCGGGGAGTTAAGCGCGATCAGCTGCGCTTCGGGAGCGTTTTTGCTGTTATAAGGCTCAATCTCGTCAATCTCACCGCCCTTGACGCCCTTCATCGCCAGGCAAAGATCGTACGGAATGGAACCGCCGACCGCCTTCACACGGACGCCGATCAGCATCGCATTGACCTTATTCTTGTTCTGCATGTAGAGCTGGACCTTGTAGTTGACGACGAAATCGTTGAAATCGAAGTCGCCGTAGGCGGGCCAAAGGTCTTCGAACATCAGAGTGCCCCACCCGTTCTTGCGGGCGGGCATATAGATTACACCATCCTCGGCGCTGTTTTCATCGTCATTTCCGATCCCGGCACGGGTGCCGCTCTTCGCTTTCCGATCGGGGGAATAGAAAGCGCCGGACGAAGTCACCGCCACAGCCTCCTGCGGCGAAACGCCGCTTTCGGTCCGGCAGCTCACATAGAGCGTCTGCGTCCCAGCAGGCACGTCGAGCGTCACCGCATCGGCGCCGCCGCCGACCATAAACGAAGCGAAAGGCTCGGCGCCCTGCTCAGCAGCCACATACACGCGTGAAGGTTGCGAGGCGGTGAAATTACAGGCGACCGAAGCCGTCGTTTTCCAGCCGAATGAAGAGGGAACGGTCATCTCCGCAAATTTCCCGGCATCGTCTGCGGGTCTGGGAGTCGTCGCATCTTTGGCACACCCTGCAAAGAGCAATGCAGCGGCGGCAGAAAGGAGCATGTTTTTCATAATTCAATCCGTCGGATTATCAAGTAAAAGTGTCGCAGGAACAAAAGTAATGCTTATATTCAATTCCGCCAAATTTTTAAACAAAAAAGCCCAAAATCTTTTAAACCCGCAGCAAAAACAGGGCCGAAACATGCAGGATTTCGCACGGCAGGATTACGTATATCGCAGAAGTTTGTTATCTTTGTGGTTATGATTGATAAAATCAAAAATAATCCCCGATTGAAGGAGTTTGTCATCGGGCTGATTTCGCCTCACAAACATCCGCGCCCGCGTCTCTGGGTGCGCTGGTTCGTAAACCCTTTTGTCCACAAAAAAGGCCGGGGTGCGCTGATCCGCCGCCATGCCCGGCTCGACGTCTTTCCGTGGCGGCGCTTCGAGGTGGGACGCGACGCCCTGATCGAAGATTATGCGGTCGTCAACAACGGCGCCGGCGACGTCCTGATCGGCGATGCGGCCCGCATCGGCATCGGTTCGGTGGTCATCGGCCCCGTGCGCATGGGCGACCGCGCCGGACTGGGACAGCACGTCTTCATATCGGGCTTCAACCACGGCTATGCCGACGGCACGCGCGACTCGAACGAGCAGGAACTCGTCCGCAAAGAGGTGGTGATCGGCCGCGAATCGCATATCGGAGCCAATTCGGTGGTCGTGGCGGGTGTTAAGATCGGCGAACGCTGCCAGATCGGCGCAGGAAGCGTCGTCACCAAGGATATTCCTGCCTACAGCGTCGCCGTAGGCAACCCGGCGCGCGTCATCAAACGTTACGATTCCGAAAAACAGGCATGGGTGAAAATCTAGTCGGCGCATGAAGATCCTGATCGTTTATACGGCTTCCGGAAATTCGGACAACCCTTTCGTGCGGCTGCTCTCCGACGGCATCCGCGCCTGCGGCTATGAGGTCGTGTGTTCGGTCGAGGAGTTCCGCAGCAACGCGGCATCCTACGACATCGTCCATTTCCAATGGCCCGAAGAGTTTTTCCGCTGGAAAAACCCGGCTCCGGCGGATATCGAAATCCTCGAACAACAGTTCCTGAGGCTCAAAAGCCAGGGAATCCCCCTGATATATACCCGCCACAACACCCTGCCGCACCACGGCAATCCGCTCGTGGCAAAAGCTTACGGACTGGTAGAAAAATATGCCGACGCCATCGTGCATCTGGGCGACTACAGCCGCCGGGAATTCATGGCGGCGCATCCGGATTCGGAGCAGCTGCAAGTCGTTATCCCGCACCACATCTACGAAGGACTCTACGACATGGACATTACGCGCGACGCAGGCCGCCGCGCGCTCGGCATCCCGGCCGACCGGCTGGTGGTGCTGGCCTTCGGGGCGTTCCGCCATGCGGAAGAACGCAGGCTGGTATGGGGCGCGTTCCGCAGACTGCACTACCCGGCCAAATTCCTGCTCGCGCCGCGCCTGTGGCCCTACACCCTGCACGGATCGCGGTTCAAAGGTGTGAAACGGCTCGCCGGACGGGTGCTTTACGCCGCGGCGCATACCGCCGAAGGCTTCTTCGACAGCCGCATCACCTCGGCGGAGCCGCTGATTCCCGACGAACTGCTGCCCTGCTACCTCGCCGCCGCCGACGTGGTATTCATCCAGCGGACGGACATACTCAATTCGGGCAACGTGCCGCTGGCGCTGAGTTTCGGGCGCGTGGTGACGGGTCCCGACCGCGGCAATATCGGCGGACTGCTCGCCGAGACGGGCAACCCGGCATTCGATCCCGCCGACCCGCGGTCGGTGGACATCGCGCTGGAGCGGGCCGCACGCCTCGCGGCGACGGACCAGGGAGCCAAAAACCGCGCCTATGCGCAGGAACACTTCGGCATCGGGCGCATCGCCGCAATGTACGGCGGGCTTTACGAACGACTTTATGACGGAAAACGACAATAAACAACCCCACACGGTAGGCCGCCAGCTGGCTTCGGGCGTCTTCTACACCTCGATCGCGAAATACGCCGGCATCGTGGTGACGCTCGTGGTGTCGGGCGTGCTGGCACGTCTGTTCACCCCCGAGGAGTTCGGCGTGGTGAACATCGCCACCGTGGTCATCGCCTTCTTCGCCATCTTCAGCGACCTGGGCATCGGACCTGCGGTCATCCAGCACAAGAATCTCGACAAACGCGACCTGGGCGGCATCTTCTCGCTCACGCTGTGGTCCGGAGCCGTCATGGCGCTGCTCTTCTTCGCCGCATCGGGGCTCATCGCCTCGTTTTACGACGATTCGGCAGAACTGCGCAACATCCTGCGCATACTCTGCGCAAACCTCTTTTTCGCCGCGGCGAACATCGTCCCCAATGGACTTATACTCAAAGAGAAGCGATTCCGGTTCGCCGCCGTGCGCTCGCTCTCGGTGCAGGTCGTCGGCGGCGCGGCGGCCATCGCCGCCGCCTATGCCGGCGCGGGGATTTACGCCCTGACGATCAACCCGGTCTTTTCGAGCCTGATGCTCTTCGTGATAAACTACCGCCAGAACCCGCTTTCGGTTTACCTCAAACCCGGAAAAGCAGCTATCGGCAAGGTGTTCTCGTTCTCGGCCTACCAGTTCTCATTCCAGCTGCTCAACTACTTCAGCCGCAACCTCGACAAACTGCTGATGGGCCGTTACATGAGCCTTTCGCAGCTGGGTTACTACGACAAATCGTACCGGCTGATGATGCTGCCGCTGCAAAATATCGCCTACGTCGTATCGCCCGTCATGCACCCGATCTTCTCGGAGATGCAGGACGACCTGCGCAAACTGGCGGACTCGTACCGCAAAGTCGTCCGCCTGCTGGCGCTGATCGGCCTGCCTCTCTCGGTCGTACTCTGGTTCACGGCGCAGGAGCTGGTACTCATCATCTTCGGCGACCAGTGGCAGCCTTCGGTTCCGGTGTTCCGCATCCTGGCGCTCTCGGTGGGCATCCAGATCGTCATGTCCACCTCGGGTTCGATTTTCCAGGCGGCCAACGCTACGCGGATGCTTTTCTTCTGCGGCGTCTTCTCGGCGGCGCTCAACACGGCCGCCATCTGCACCGGCATCTTCGCTTTCGGCACGACCCAGGCCGTAGCCTGGTGCATCTGCATCTCGTTCGCAATCAACTTCATCCAATGTTACCATGCGCTGTTCTGCCTGACGCTGCGCACGGGGTGGGGCGCTTTCTGGCGCAGTTTCCTCTCCCCCCTGCTGCTCTCGGCGCTCGTCTGCCTGCCGCTGGCCGCCGTCGAATGGCTGCTGCCCCCGATGCCGATGCTCGTATCGCTTGCGGCGAAAGGCGCCGCGGCGCTCGCCGTATGGCTGCTCTACATCCAGCTCAGCGGCGAATACGACCTGAAAGGAACCGCCCGAAGTCTCCTCTCCCGCAAAAACCGATAACTCTATGAAAGGATTATTCGTCGTCTTCCACGGCTTCTCGGCCCACAGCGGCATCAGCAAGAAGATCTTCTACCAATGCGACGCCCTGCGCCGGAACGGCGCCGACGTCGAGCTGTGCCACCTCGAAATCGCGGCCGACGGCACGCAGCGCCGCATGGTCGGCGACCGTACCATCCGCTCCTTCGGACAGGGCATGCGGGCCAAAATCGCCAAACGGGTGTCATTCGGCGACATCACGCGCTATATCCGCGAGCAGGGCGTGGAGTTCCTCTACATCCGCTACGACCACAACGCCAGCCCGGTGCTGATCCACTGGCTGCGCAAAGTCAAAAAACTCGGCGTACGCATCGCGCTCGAAATACCGACCTACCCCTACGACGCCGAATTCGCGCAGTCGCCCTTCGTGCGCAAACTCAAACTGCGCATCGACCGCACCTTCCGCCGCCGCATGGCCCGCCATGTGGACCGCATCGTGACCTTCTCCGACGACCCCGAAATCTTCGGGCGGCCGACGATCCGCATCTCCAACGGCATCGACTTCCGGAGCATACCGCTCAAGACGCAGCGGCACGACAACCACCACGAAATCCGGCTGCTGGCCGTGGCGAACATCCACTTCTGGCACGGCCTTGACCGCGTGATCGAGGGGCTGAAAGCCTATTACGCCGGTCCCCACCAGTGCATCGTCCGCCTGCGCATCGCGGGCGACGGCGTGCAGTCGCTCATCGACGGCTACCGCCGCACGATCGACGAATACGAACTCAATGAGTACGCCGAAGTGATCGGTCCCCGTTCGGGTGCGGAACTCGACGCCGAGTTCGAGTGGTGCGACATGGGCGTGGCCAGCCTGGGACGCCACCGCAACGGCATCACCAATATCAAAACCCTCAAAAACCGCGAATACGCCGCACGCGGCATCCCGTTCGTCTACTCCGAGAACGACAGCGACTTCGACGGCATGCCCTACGTGATGAAGGCCCCGGCCGACGACTCGCCGCTCGACATCGCGGCCCTCATCCGTTTCTGCGACGGCGTGAACCTCACCCCGGGGCAGATC
>CAKVKI010000080.1 GCA_934754975.1 uncultured Alistipes sp.
CCGTAGGAGTGCCGTCCGGGGCGCACCGAAATATAACACATCGGGGGATCGGTGCAGACCGTTCCCGTCCATGCCACGGTCAGCAGGTTATACTCTTCGGGGGTCGCGCCGCAGCTCACCAGCACCGCAGGCAGCGGATAAATGAGCGTTCCGGGTTTCCAGCTCTCTTTCATCTGCGGAATTATTTATCTCGGAAAAAGAAGTTGCGGAAGAACACCAGCTGGTAGTCGATCGAATTGCCCCAATATGCGCTGTTATGACGACCGGGGCGTACGTAAAAGTCGTGCATAATACCGCGGCGCAGCAGCTCGGCATGGAAGTCGTTGTTCACCCCGAAGAAGAAATCGTCGTAACCGCAGTCGATGACGATCGCCAGGTCGCCGTTCGTAATACGCGGAATCAGATTGATCGGCGTGGCCTCCTCCCAGGCTTCGGGATGCTCGGCCTGCGCGCCCAGCAGCTGCGGAATCTCCCAGTTCTCCGGGAACGAACGGATGTCCAATCCGCCGCTCGTACTGCCGACGGCGCCGAACAGCTCCTTATGTTTTATGGCAAGCGACACCGCGCCGAATCCGCCCATGCTCAGCCCCGTAATAGCCCGTCCGGTGCGGTCGCGCGAAACGGGATAACGCTCCTCTACGGCCGGGAGCAATTCGGCAGTCATAAAAGTCTCGTAAAGGCTCTTCGCCCGCACCTTGCTGTCGAGATACCAGCTGGTCGCACCGTCGGGGCAGACGAAAGCGATTCCTTCGCGGTCGGCGATGTCGGGCAGCAACGGTTTGATTCCGAGCCACGTCGTCTGATTGCCGCCGTAACCGTGCAGCAGGTAGACCGTCGGGCAGGGATTCGCAGGCGAAGCGCCGTCGGGCAGGATCACGATCACGGGAATGTCGCGATCCATAGACGCGCTGCGCACCGCAAGCGTATCGACCGCAGCAGCGGCGGCGAACTGCGCGGTCAGCCACGCCAGCAAAAAGACCAAAACAAAGATTCGTTTCATGGCATATTATTTATGAATACGCAAAAATACGAAAAAACCTTATCTTTGCTGCATGCTGACGGAATTCATCCGATATCTCACGGCCGAGCGGCGTTATTCGCCCCTCACGGTCCGCAACTACCGGCACGACGTGGAGCAGTTCCTGGCGTGGCTGGACTGCGACGAGTCGCGGTTCGACCCGCGGTCGGTCACAACCGACCAGATCCGCGAGTGGATCATCTTCCGCACGGAAGAGGGAAAACTCAGCGCCGGGTCGATGAACCGCGAGGTGGCTTCGCTGCGGGCTTTTTTCCGATGGCTGCACCGCACGGGAGCCGTCGATAAAGATATTTTCCGCATGATCTCGGCGCTCAAGACCTCGCACCGCCTGCCGGTTTTCGTTCCCGAGAGCCGCATGACGACCATCGTCAGCGAATGCGGCCCGGACAGCGAGAATTTCCTGACCGAGCGCAACTCGCTCATCGTCCTGATGTTTTACACCTGCGGCCTGCGCCTCGCCGAACTGGTCGGCATCGACCGCGGCGACTTTTCGGCCGACTACACCTCGCTGCGGGTCCGGGGCAAAGGAGACAAACAGCGCATGGTCCCGATCCTCGAATTTCTGCGCGAAAAGATTTTACACTACCTCGACCTAATAGAGAGGCAAAATATTTGCATTTCATCGGAAAAAGCACTATTTTTAACACATAAAGGGAAGCGCATATCCCGGAGCGTCGTTTACCGCACGGTGCAGGATGAACTCACCCGCGCGGGCGTACAGGGCAAGAAAAGCCCGCACGTACTGCGGCACACGTTCGCAACGCACCTGCTGAACGGCGGAGCCGATATGCGCGAAATCCAGGAGCTATTGGGCCACGCCTCGCTGCAGGCCACGCAGGTCTACACGCACAACAGCATCGCCCGGCTCCGGGAAATATACGCAAAAGCCCATCCCCGCGAAAAGGGAGGGAAGTGATTAACTTTTATAAACTGTAAGGCTATGAACGTACAGATTCAATCCGTGAAATTCGACGCCGACAAGCGGCTGGTCGAATTCGTTGAACACAAAATGGAAAAACTCGACCGCTTCGCAGAGCGTTCGACGGGCGCCGAGGTCATCCTGAAACTCGATAAGGACCATGAAAAAGGAAACAAAATAGCAACGATCACGCTCCACATGCCGGGCGAGGACCTCGTGGCCTGCCACCAGTCCAAAGCATTCGAGGAGTCGGTGGACGAAGCGATCGACGCCCTCAGGCGGCAGCTTGACAAATTCAAGGGCAAATCGGAAAAGTAACCCCACCAACCAATCAATAACCTTTAACTTCAATGCCGCAACGGCCGTCCCTTTCGGGGCGGCCGCTGCATTTGAAAACATCCGGCACATGACAACCGCTGGAAGTTGGAAAAACCCGGCACGTGAAACTATCCGGAAACTGAAAACACGCGACCGTTGGGAACACACGCCATCTGGAAGCACACGCCATCTGAGAACCGTTGGAAGCAGGAAAAACCCGGTACGCGAAAACGCCCAAAACCTGAAACCGCGCGGAATTTCGGAGAATAACTCCGCCCCAGCGCGGAGCCGCACAAAAAAAAAGCGACCGGAAACCGATCGCTTAGTAGTGGATAGGGGATTCGAACCCCTATGTCGTGCGTGAGAGGCACGTATCCTAACCCTTAGATGAATCCACCGTGTGAGTTTTGTGGTGCAAAGATAACGCCTTCTTTCAAAACTGCAAAATTTTCCTGCAAATTCTATGATTTTTTTTGGGACGTTTCGCATATACCTGCATTTTGGTTATCTTTACAGTAAATACAAAGTACGCTTTACCTATGAAATACATTAAAACCGCCATACTGATCGCAGGCATAGCCGCAGCGACCGCAGCCTGTACGCGCAAACCGGTCGTTCCCGAATTCGGCATGATCTCGATCGACACCCTCGTCGGCACCCCGGCCAACGGATGCGAGATCGAATTCCGTTTCGCCACGATCGCCAACGCAACGAAATCCCCGGCCCTGCGCTCCATCGAAGCGGCCAATGTCGGGTATTTCTTCGAACTGGAAGATTTCGGCGGCACGGCGCGCCAGGCGGCCGACTCCGCCATCCGCCAGATCGCCGCGGAGATGCTCCCGGACAGCGTCGGGCAGACGATGGGAACCTACGAAATCTCGGCCGAAGCCGAAGTTACGGTCACGGACTCGCTCGTCACCTATATCATCAGCCGGTGGAGTTTCACGGGAGGGGCGCACGGCATGTACGGCATGGAATGTCATACCTATTCGCTGACCGGAGGAGACGAACTATCCACGGCAGACCTGTTTTCCGAACAGCAGCTGCACGGCATGGAAACCCTGCTGCGCAAGAAACTGTACGAGCAATACGGAGCCGACAGCGACGAAGAGCTGGCCGCTCAGGGATTTTTCCCGGAATACATCTCCCTTACGGAGAATTTCCAGATTACGCCCGAAGGCATCACGTTCTATTACAACCCTTATGACCTCGGATGCTATGCATTGGGGGCCGTCGATGTAACGATGACCCGCGAAGAGCTGGAGAGTCTCTAACATTCCCCGAAAAGAGACGGCCGCAGGGCCGTAAAAAGAAAAAAGGCCGGAGTCTCACGACTCAGACCTTTTTTTTGGCGGGGAACCACCCCCTCCAAAAACGAGGTTTAATCGGAGGTATTCGACTTGCGAACGAGTACCGCCCTTCAAGTCTTAGTAACGGAATATCCGTTACAACCTGCCGATTTCCTCAACCAACCTAAAACTACTAACCTAAATGAACCTTAAAACTTCTCTGCAAAGATAAGGCGAAAAAAAATACCGTGCAAGTTTTTTATTAAAATATTTTTCTAAATTCTTTAGATTTTTTAATAAAGTCCACTACACGATCACATTAACACACTGTATATCAATCACAAGCCAAATCAGCAAGAAATATCTGCAGGCCAAAATATTTTTTTTCATTCCGCCGCGCAGTATTTGCCGTATGCCTGCATTTATAGATAGTAACATCGGTACAATAGGACAGAAGATATACAAGAAGAGAATAAATCACTACCTTTGTGCGATGAACAAAGTGGCAGGCAATATACGACATACCGGAAACCGGCACACCGGAGCGAAGGCACAACGGCAAAGATTTTGCGTCGTGCCGTATGCGGTTGTACCTGCGGTGCGACCTAAAACCATGTTATTGTAATGACTGTATCGTTGATTATCTCCACCTACAACTGGCCCAGGGCCCTCTACCTGTGTCTGGACAGCGTGATGCAGCAAACCGTCATGCCTGCGGAAATCATCATCGCCGACGACGGATCAGGCATCGCCACGCGCGATGTGGTCCGCCATTTCGAAGCGGTTTCCCCGGTGCCCGTACGCCACATCTGGCACGAAGACAACGGATTCCGGCTGGCGGAAATCCGTAATAAAGCGATCGCGGCCAGTCTCGGAGAATATATCATCCAGATCGACGGCGATCTGATCCTTCAACGGCATTTCATCCAGGACCACATGATTTTCGCGCAGCCGGGCTGCTTCGTCACCGGATCGCGCGGCATCATTACCGAAATGCTCACGGACCAGGTACTCCGGGGTGAAATCACCTCGCTCACCCCGCTGATGAAAGGCGTCCGCAACAGCAACAACGTCGTCCGGATTCCGCTAATGGCCTATCTTTACCGGACATTAGGTCCCTCCCGTTTCGTCAAGGGCTGCAACATGGCTTTCTGGCGCGACGACCTGATCCGCGTAAACGGTTATGACGAAGAGTTCCGGGGCTGGGGCGGGGAAGACTCCGAACTGGCCATCCGTCTGAACAACAACGGGGTCCGCCAGCGGTGCATGAAATTCCGCGGCATCGTCTTCCACCTCTACCACGGCAAATGCGACCGCGACCGGCAATCCGCCAACGAGAAACGCTACAAGCAAAGCGTTCTGGAACACCGCACCTGCTGCCGGAGCGGGCTTAACCGGCATTTGTCCGCATCGGAACAGATCGTCCATACCGAAACAAAAACAGCTGTCCCGGCAGGCGCCGGCAGTTGACCGAATTTCGAAACAATTTAGATTTCAATATGCTTATTTCAGTTATCACCCCCGTCTACAACACAGAGAAATACCTCGATGAATGCATCGGGAGTATACTCTGCCAGAGCATGACCGATTTCGAGTTACTGCTCATCGACGACGGATCGACGGACGGTTCCGGAGCAATCTGCGACCGTTATGCTGAAAAGGACGAACGCATCCGCGTATTCCACACTCCCAACAGCGGCGTCAGTACGGCACGCAACCTCGGACTGGACAACGCCCGGGGCGAATTCGTGGTCTTTGTGGATTCCGACGACCGAATTACGCCGGACCACCTGCAACAACTCGCCGACAGCAATATCGGAGAGGACGGAGTCGCTTTCACGAACTTGTTCGAGGAGCGTCCTGCAAGCGGCAGGTACCCCAACGGGCACACCCGGATTTATGCGATACCGGATTGCCGGGTCACGGGAGGCCGGGAAGCCTGCATGCCCGTACTGGCGCAGTTACTGCGAAAACACTGCTTCGGCTGGACCTGCAACAAAATGTTCTCACGCGCCACGATCGAACGATACGCCCTGCGTTTCGACAAGAGCATCCGATACGCCGAAGACGAAATATTCACGGCCCAGTATTGCGCCCACATTACGCATATCGTCAGCAACAGCAACCCGACTTACCATTACCGGTACGTTCCCACGAGTTTGCTGCGGGGAAAAATAGATCCCATGATGCTGATGCGCATACGACGCTACATCCACGAACAGTATACGTCACTGGGCTACTGCGACGAAATACTTTATCTTACGACCCGCACCCAGTTTTCGCGCCTGCGCCGCGAACTGCGCCTTACCAAAGGCTGGAATGCAGAACTGGCCAATGAATTGGCGCAGGGCATCTTGGACAACTGGAAATTCTACCGGGCTTACGTCCGTTCGGAATTCCGCAAGGGATTCTACGACACCAAAGCCCTGTGGATAGCCCGGCTCAGCTGCATGATGAACTCCCGGCTGTGGGTCAAGCTGGTCATCAAGGGACTGCATATGTAAACCGCAAACGCCGCATCTTTCGGATGCGGCGTTTTAGTTTTCCCGCCCCGAATCAGCGGCGGAACATTTTCAGCAAAGGATAATAGTGCATCCGGCGGCGAAGCTTCCACTTCCGGATCAGGTTCAGGGGTTTGCGCTTCAGCCCCGCATGGCCGCGGGCGATATAGTCGTCCACGGCGTCCAGCACGCGCGCCGAACAGCGGCAGTCGCGGTGCGGTTCGTGGTGCATGGTATAGGCGCGTATCTCACGCATCAGCTCTTCGGGCCGGGACAGCGCCCGCTCCAAAGCCGGACCGACCTTCTCGGGCCGGTCCACGTCGATCAGGTGGGGGCCGGGATGCGAATTGCGAAACGTCACGACGGGCTTATCGAGAAACATAAATTCAAGGATAATCGACGAACTGTCGCACAGCATTACGTCGGCGCGCTGCAGCAGCGGCATTTTGTCGGGGCCTTCGAAAAAAATCACATTGTCGTTTTCGGCGGCGATCCGTTTGTATCCCGCAATGATCTCGGGATCGGTCAGCTTCGGATGGAAGGTGATGATCCAATCCCACGGCCTGGTTTTGGCCAGCAGTTCGATCTCCTTCATCAGATGAGGCGCGGAACATACATTGCGCGTAAAGGTCGGCGGGTAAAGAATTACGGGCCGCTCGTTGCGGGGTTTACGCTGCGTTTCGGGCGAGAAATAGGTGTCGGCCTTGGGCCAGCCGGTCTCATAAACCCGGAAAAATCCGTATTGCCGCTCCAAATCCTTAAAATAAGGCGTACTGCTGGGCCCCTGCGTGCAGTAGATGTCGAACCAGCCGCGCACGGTGAAATGGTCGTCGATCGTCTCGATGCGCTTCTGGATGGCATAACCATGGAAAAGCGCCACCTTCACGCCCGGAAAGAAGTCCGGAATATAGTTGCCCGGAGCAAAGACCGCGACCGGATTATAATCGACGGCTTCGCGCACCGTTTTCAGATGCACTTCGCCCTCCTCCAGCGCAACCGGACAATCCTCCTCGATAAACCAGGCCGCAGAATCGCCGCGGCGGCGGATCTCATGCTCCAGCGGCCGCAGGATCGAATAGGCATAAGGCAGGGTAACGAACAAAAGGTACTTTTTAGGTTCCATCGGTTATCTGGTTTTAAGGTATCCTCAATCTATGTAATTCTTCACCGCGTCGGCAATCCGTTCGCCGTCGAGGGCCGCGGAGATAATGCCGCCGGCATATCCTGCGCCTTCCCCGGCTGGGAAAAGCCCGGCGGTTTCGGGGTGCATCAGCGTCACCGGGTCGCGCGGAATACGCACGGGCGAAGAGGTCCGCGACTCCACGCCGACCACGACGGCTTCGTTGGTGACGAAGCCCCGCATCCGGCGGCCGAAGGTCGTAAGTCCCTGCCGCAGTCCCTGCGCTATAAATCCGGGCATCCACCGGTCGAGCCGCGAAGGAGCGATACCCGGAATATAAGAGGTCGCAGGCAGTCCTGCGCCGCCACGCCCCGCGACAAAATCGGCGACGCGCTGCGCCGGAGCGATCTGGCGGTCGCCGCCGTTCCGCCGCGCCAGTTCCTCGAACTGCTGTTGGAATTTCAGCCCGGCCAATTCGCCCCATTCGGCGCGCAGGTGTTCGAAATCCGACAGCCGCACTTCGGTCACCAGCCCCGAATTGGCATAGGGCGACGTGCGGCCGCTGGGCGACATGCCGTTTACTACCGACTGAGCGGCATCGGTCATGGCCGGGACGATGAATCCGCCCGGACACATGCTGAACGAATAGACGCCGCGGCCGTTCTCCTGGCTCACGAGCGAATAAGCCGCCGCAGGAAGGTATTCGCCGCGGGTTTCGCAATGATACTGGATCGAGTCGATCAGCGCCTGCGGATGTTCGATACGCACGCCCATGGCGAAAGCCTTGGCTTCGATGCGCACGCCTTTCCGATGCAGCAATTCGTAAATATCCCGGGCCGAATGTCCCGTAGCCAGCACCACGGCCGCACCTTCGACGAGCGTCGCGCCGCACCATACGCCCCGCAGCCGGCCGCCTTTGATTTCGAGGTCCGTCACCCGGCTGTTGAAAACGAATCCGCCGCCGGCATCGAGGATCGTCTGACGGATGCGCTGCATGATACCCGGCAGTTTGTCGGTGCCGATATGCGGATGGGCTTCGTAAAGGATTTCGGGCGTCGCGCCGTGGAATACGAGCGTCTGCAGCGCTTTGTTATAATCGCCGCGCTTCTTGCTGCGCGTAAAGAGCTTTCCGTCGGAGAAAGTCCCCGCACCGCCTTCGCCGAAAGCGTAGTTCGAGTCGGGATCGACGTCGCCGTTGCGGTTGATCTGCGCGATATCGACCTTGCGGGCCGACACGTCGCGTCCCCGCTCCAGAATCACGGGCCGCAGTCCGAGTTCGATCAGCCGCAAAGCGGCGAAAAGGCCCGCCGGACCCGACCCGACGATCACCACATCGGTCCGCCCCGCCACCGACGGATAGTCGAAATGCACAGGCGCAGGCCGGGGTTCGCGGTCTGCATAGACCTCCAGCGTCAGGTTCACTTTGGGCTGCCGCTGCCGGGCGTCGATCGACCGTTTGACGACCCGCACCAGGGCGACATCCTGCTCCGGCACTCCCAAACGCCGTGCGGCGAGCGACGTATAATACTTCGCGTCGGCAGCCTGCCGGGGTGTCAGGACGAGTGTGATATTCTGCGGCATAATCGGGTAAATTGTCTACAAAAGTAAGTAAAAAAGCCTTATAATCCCCCGCTGCGGATTGCGATTCGTGAATTTTTATATACCTTTGCATATACCAAGCGGATATGGTGTAATTGGTAGCCACGTCAGACTTAGGATCTGATGCCTCACGGCGTGGGGGTTCGAGTCCCTTTATCCGCACTTTTCAGTCTCCTTTCGGAGACTTTTTTTGTGAGCGAATCTGCGCAAACAAGAGAATTTCAATCTGTATATCAATACCTTACAATCGAATTTACGATCTTCCGCTGGAGCAAAGCTGTTCCGATAAAAGCACATTTCGCGTGTGCCAAACTGTGTGCAGAGGCATTTGGTCCGATTCTCGGCACACGATTTAGGACATAATGCACTGATAAGCATTGTTTTGCTGCAAACCTTTCAGGCTTTTCAATCGTAGTATAAACAATTAAAACAGGTTGAAATGAACAGGAAAACATTTTGTATCTCGTTCTTTTTGCGACGAGTACGCACCGTCAAGGGGATGGCGCCGATTCTGGCGCGGATTACCGTAAACGGTATTTCTAAAGAAGTTTACACCCAATGCCGCACTCCGGTCGATAAATGGGATACAGCCAAAGGGCGGGCCACCGGACGCGACAAACTCGCCTACGAGGTAAATGCCTATATCGACGACTTCCGGGCAAAGGTCGTCGAAATATATCGCACACTACAAGCCGAAGGCTTCGAAGGCAACGTTCTGGAAATCAAGGAATGCCTGCAAAGTCCCGGCAAACAGGCGAAAATGTTTCTGGAAGAACTGACACTTTACTGCGAAAAGCGACAGAAAGAGGTCGGAGTGCGCATTACGCAACTTACATCCAACAAATATTACCGTCTTTGCCGCTACCTGCGTGAGTACACCAAACAGGAGTGCAAAAAAGACGATATTCGCCTGTCGGCTGTTTCCTATGGCTATCTCGACGGCTTCAATACCTATTTACAGACCGCCCACCGTTGCCACCACAATGGCGCGGTCAATATCTTGGACTGTCTGCGCAATTTCATGCTCTATTGCCTGCGAAACGAGTGGATCGAGAAAAATCCGTTTAAAAACTACAAACTGAAAGAAGTTGCCCCACCCCCCAAAGAACACCTTTCCAAGAAAGAAATCGAACGGTTGATGGAAAAACCGATGCCGAACCTGCGGCTGGAAAACGTGCGGGACATTTTCGTATTCTGCTGCCTGACCGGGCTGGCGTTCGCCGATGTCAAAGAGTTGAAACGCGAACACCTTACGACTGACGAACAAGGCAATATGTGGATTCGCAAGCCCCGCGAAAAGACAGCGGTAATGAGTACGATCCCACTACTAAAACAACCCAAAGCTATTTTACAAAAGTACGCGTTCGACCTGCATTGCATGGAATCCGGCAAGCTACTGCCCGTACCGAGCAATCAGAAAATGAACGCCTATATGTCCGAGATCGCCACGATCTGCGGGCTGAACAAAAAATTGACGACACATTGCGCCCGGCATACGTT
>CAKVKI010000081.1 GCA_934754975.1 uncultured Alistipes sp.
GTAATCCCCGGCGGCATTGCCTTTGGCGTCGGCAACGGCAAGGGTTTTGACCGGCTTGTTCTGATCGGCGACCGCCAGCGTTTGCAATAAGACATTGAGGTCGGCAAGTGAAACCGACCCCGTCGGCATCGTCACGTCGCCCGTGTTTACAAGGACTCCGACGACGGAAGGCTCGACGATCTGTTCGAAACGCTTCTCCCTTGCCTTGATTTCGGCATCGGTCCACACATAACCCGTTGCATTCTCACCGGCATCGACCAGGTAAACGATCACATTGTCATAGTAGGGAGTGATCTGGCCTGCGGCCTGCGGGTCCTCGACACCGTAGGTCTCCAGATTACCCGGGAGGGATACTGCGAAATTGGTTTTCGCGGCGGGAGCGGGCGCCCCCGGTTCGGCATCCTTGTTACAAGCCGCCAGCAATGCCAGTGCGGTCAGGATACAAAGGTTTTTCGTCATTTTTTTCATATATCGTTCGATAAAAACCGGAGAAAGGGTTTCCCCTTCCCGGAGTAATTCAACAAAAATTAAATTTCAGGGGTAACGTTGGAAACCGTCCAGTCGGCGACCGTAATGGCCACGATCAGGTCGATCTTAGTCTTCTCGGGATTGTCGGTAATTTTATCGGGGGTAATCTCGATACCGCCGTTTTCCAACCCCATTTTGTAAATCTTGTGTGGCATAAGTCCGATAACGGAACTACTCCCCTCCTTAAAGCCTTTTACCGTGATGTACTTGCCGGTAAAAGGGGTCGGGTTATCCGCATCGCCCGTACCGTCGGCAAGCTTGTAACCGGCCGAAACCGTACCGCTCACCTTGTAAATGATATGGGGAACGAAATTGCCTGCATATACCTGGTAAGCATAAGCTTTCGTGCCGGTCGACGAAGTTACGGATGCATCGTAAGCGTCGGTCGCCCATGCGGGATACGTTGCAGGCCAGGTCAATTCGGTGAAATTCTGGTTGGATGATCTTCCGTAATCGTTGTAGAGGTTGTTGATATAAACTGCCTCGACGGTCAGAGCGTCCAGGCCCGTACCGGGCTTTACGGTACCGACTTCAAAACGCGACACCTCCGACCTGAGTTCTACGGCAGCTTTTTTCAGCGGATGGCCGTCATCGGAAGTTTCGGTCGTAAACGCCGACTCTCCCCCAATAAGCATTACCTGCTGCACGGAGAGGTAATCCCCGGCGGCATTGCCTTTGGCGTCGGCAACGGCAAGGGTTTTGACCGGCTTGTTCTGATCGGCGACCGCCAACGCACCTATCGCATTTTCGAGCGCCGACATCGTAGTCGAACCTATCGGCAAGGAGACGCCGCCAGCATTCACAATGACCCCGACTTCAACAGGTTCAACGATCTGCTCGAAACGCTTCCGCTTCGCCGCTATTTCGGCATCAGTCCAGGCATAGCCCACTGCATTGCCTCCGGCATCGACCAGATAGACGACCACATTGTCGTAATACGGCACGATCTGGCCTGCGGCCTGCGGATCTTCGACCGCATAGGTTTCCAATGCGCCCGCGAGAGAGACCTCGAAATTGGTCTTCGCGGCGGGAGCGGGCGCCCCCGGTTCGGCTTCCTTGCTGCACGCAGCCAGAGCCATCGTTGCCAGTGCGGCAACAAAAAAAGTCTTCATCTTCATAGTCTTGATGTTAAAAAATGATAAAAGGCGTTTAATTATATTGTTAATAGTAGCTTACCGTTTGTTTTTCAGTTCCGCTTCCCGGATCTGGTCGAGATTCCGCCGCAGGCGCGCTATCTCGTCGAGATTTTGCTGCGCCGCTTCCAATCCGGCGGCACGCGCCGCTTCGAAACAGGGCACGGCTTTGTCGTAATCCTGGTCGCGCATCATCAGAAGCAGGCCGCGGGCGTTGTCGTATTCAGGAACGGAGCTGCCCTCCTTTACATTCCCGAGGTATCGCTCGGCGCTGACGAAATCCCGGCGCTGCAGGGCCACGACCGCGGCGTTGATGTTGGCCGTCGTATTTTCGGGATACAGCCGCACGGCGGTCTCGAACAGTTGGTTGAAATTATCCGACCCCGGTTCATAGAGGTTGGCGACCAGATACATTTCGTTCAGGCTCAGATTCTGCGGCCGCGTTTTCACGACCTCCTTCGCCTCTTCGGCATCGAAATTCCGCACGTCGTAATCCACCGCAACCGTCACTTTACGCAGGGCCGGGAACATCTCTCTGAGCATGTATCGCCACGGCGTACCGCCTTTCAGGGCCATCAGTTTCGACTCCCGGCCTTCGGCAATCGAGTAACGGTCGATGATATCGAGTACGGCCTGCTTGTCCGGCATATCGGAAGCCTGTACCGCCGGAATCAGATCGTCCCAGTTCTCTCCGCCGAAATGCACGGAGTAAAGCGATCCGGGAATCGCGGGATAACGGCTCTGCAGATAACTCCGCAGGGATTTGGCCCGGCCTTCGGAAAGCCGTTCGTTCATTGCAAGCGATCCCTCCGGCGAAGCATAGCCTACGATGGATATGCGCTTTATGGTGAAATCCCGGTCGTTCTGCACCAGCTCGATCATCCGGCGGATTTTCTCCAGCTCCGCAGCATTGCGGCCGAATTCGGGGTTGATATTGGTTTTGCCGACGGCGAAATCGAGGAACGATTCACCCTGCTCGGCGCGGCGTTTCACGGCTTCGGCTTCGGGTTTCACATAGGCCAAATGCGGCGAAATATGATAACGTTCGATAATGATGACCTGCTCCAGATCGACCTTGCCGGCCAGCAGGCGCACGTCCGTCACACGGGACTCGCCGCATCCGCAGTCGTTTTTCTGCAGATTCAGCTGTGCAGAGGACATCCACGGCTCGTAAGGCACCGCAAGGCGGTAGCCGACCTGGCGGTCGCCCTTGTAATCGGGTATCACGCTGTATGGCGCCGACAGGGCATAGGCGGCCTGCTCCTTCCGGTTCATCAGCGCCAGCGAGCGGCGGTAATTCTTATAGCTGCTGCGGCCCATGACCGAAATCCGGGGCAGCGCAACCGACCGGTCTCCCGAAACGAGTAGCGGCGTAAACTCCGCAGTCATGCGCGAAGGGACGCTGCGTCCTTCGGCAGTCACGGCCATATCCACATAGAGCGAGTCGCCGCGCTGGGCGAGTTCGTTCACCTGCACGGTGATATTACCCTGACGCACCGGACTGTTCCGGGCCGCTCCGCCGGATGCCGGATACATGACGGCCAGACATGCCGGCAGCAAAATCGTATATACTTTTTTCATAGCGCAGTCTCTTATTTAATCATGAATATCAAGGTGATGCCCGCTTTGGTCGGTCCGAAGTAATGCTTCGTTTCGGAGGTAATCTTCCGGCCGCACTTCGCACACGGGTATTTGTCGTAGTCGAGGTAGGCGTACCCCACTCCCAGCGTGGCTTCGAGTCCCCAGCGGTTACCCAGCACCCAGTGGTAGCCGTAACTCACGCCAGCCCCCGCGAGCCAGCCTTCGTAACGGTGATTCCGTATGTTTTCGTTGTCGATCGAACCGAACATCCTGCCCGAATTGAATCCCCAGGGCAGCATGCCGCCCCAGTTATATCCGCCGCCGAGCGCATGAATGCCCACGAAGTGTCCCGAAAAACGGGTGCAGCTCCACCAGCGGAACTCCGGCTGAACCAGCCAGTGTTTCATCTTCCGGTTTTCCGAAAACGTCCACGGGTTGTAGTTGCCCGAAACGTCGAGCGTCCACCGACGCCCCAAAGCGAACTCGAAACCCAGGTTCAGCGTCGAAGTCGCATCGTACAGCAGATTGGTCTTCACGGCCCATGCGGCGACGGGCAGGGCTGCCGGCGGAATGCGCAACGGAACCGAAATACGCATCGGCTCCGGACAGCTACCGGGAACATGCAGCCGCGGAGCGGACACCGTCACCCGGGACGTCAGGACAGGAGCATGCCAAGTCCTGCGCACCTCCGGTTTCGGAACCGGGACAACCACGGATTCCGCTTCCGGAACGGCGGCAGGTTCCCGAAGCGAGGGAGGAGGGAGATTCCCGCCCGTCGGTTTATAGACTTTGTAGATGTAATAATTCCCGCCCAGCTCTTTGAACCTCAGGTTCGTCCCGTCGAGCCAGCGCTCCAGGACTGTCGGAATATCTCCGGACGGCGAGCTGTCTTCCACGACAACCGGGTCAGTCATAAGGTGACTGAAAGCGATCTTCACATCGCGCCGGTGCGAAAGTTCGTTCAAAAGCCGCGTAAGATTGCCGGGGCCGGCCGCGTGAAGCGGCCGGTACGCCGACGATATGATTATGAGTGCTTGATTACATGCCAGACGTTTCATCATTTCAGTAAAATTTCATCTCCGGACACCTCGTAAGGAATGCCGCACGACCGGAAAACCGCTTCGAGCGTTTCGTCCATATCCGCAGTCATTATGTAGCCCGTAAATACAAGTCCCCCGTATTTATCTGCGCCCGACACCGAAACGCCGAAGATCGTCTCGATGCTCCGGATCACCTCCTCCAGCGGAACCGCTTCGAACGACAGCAGGGGCGGCAGCGGTTTTTCGATATCCGAAAGCGTTACCCGGCCTGCGTCGCTCCGGACTCTCTGCCCGGATTGTATGACCAGCTTCCCGGCCGGAACTGCCACCCGTACGGAACCTTCATAGCACTCCACGAGCATATCGTTCCCGCGCTGGATCACCCGGAACCGCGTTCCCAACACAGCGACCCGGCCGGCCGGCGTCGAGACGCTGAACCTCCGGCCGTGCGTGACGGAAAACAGCGCTTCGCCGCTCAGCAGTACCCGGCGGCGCAGCAGCCACGTGAATCTATTGTACGACAGGCCGGAATTCGGCATGACGGTCACTTCAGAGCCGTCGGGCAGTACACAGGCCACTTCCTGTGCCCCGCTTTCGAAATCGACCGTACTGAAATGCACCAGACTGCCGATCACGGATATCACGACAATACCCGCCGCAATGCTCCACTGCGCCAGCCGGTGGCGGAAAGTCTCTTTGCGGCGGAGGGCCGCGCGCCTGCGGGCCAGTATCTCTCCGATCTCCTCCATGCGCGAATTGGCCGGAGCCTTATAAACGATCCGGGATAACAATTTGTCCACGTCCGTCCGTTCCATGTCCTTTTCCTCTTTGTCCATATCCTGACTCCTATTAAAAAATAAATACCAAAAGGACAACTAACTGTATATCTTATTCAGTGTTTTGTCTTTTCGCAGCCGGGCGAGAGCCGTGGAAACCACATTGCGGATCGTCTTGTCCGCATAGCCCGTCACCTCGGCAATGCCTTTGTTATCCAGACCTTCATAATATCTCAGGTAAATTATCTCGCGCTGCATATTGGTGAGTTCGTTAAGGGCGGCCTGAAGTCCGCTGATCGCCTGCTCGGAACATTCCGCGCGGACCATGGAAGCTTCGGCGTCGATCTCCAGCGCGAAATCGCAGCCGACGACCTGCAATTCGTCGATCGACAGGCAGTCGTTCCGTTTCTTTCCCAATTCCTTCAGTATGAGGCGGCGCAGGGAACTGGCTAAATAAGCATACAGCGATATGGGCACGGAGAGTCTTTTCCGCCGTTCGAAGAGGTAGGTGAACAACGTCTGAATAGCATTGTTTACCAATTCTTCATTGTGCGCGATCCCTATTCCATATCGGAATAATCTGTCTTCATACAGACTGTACAATGTCCTGAAGGCCTGTTCGTCACCTTCTCTGATTAAATCCCAATACTGATGATCCATATGCTTCTATTTATTTAGAGTTAGATTCGGGCATTTTGTCCCAAGAAAAAATTAAAAATGTTGCATGCCGCGGCGTTTCGGCACAGCGGCGCAGCCGCAAAACAGCCGCAAAACAGCCGCAGCCGCTTTATGCGCTCCGAACTATGCAGCCGGGCGCAATACTACCTGTAAACAATTAACAATAAATCATTTACACACAGACGCAATAAGACACAGGTGGGATATTTCAGCAAGGGGTCCGGGCACAAGCCGGTCAGGGCGGAGTGCGTACACTCCGTCATCAAAATCTAAAGAGGGAAATTTACATACAATTCCGGGAATAGGCAGCTGAGTTCAGACGCAATATCCGTCAGCGCCGGCCGGAGAGAGGCCCCGGATCGGCCGGGATACCCGCATGTAGGGCATACCAGACCGTATTTATATCAAATTACGGGAGGAACATTCGGTCAGGATGTCGTGGAAATGATCCGTTCGGATTCGCCTGTCAGAGCGGATTTCAGGGAGGAAGGTGCGTATTAGAAAGGATGTCATGCACCGTAATAATCGCAGAAAGGAAGGAGTGAAATAAAAAGCGATCGTATTACACGTCAGATCAGGCAACTCAAAAAAGAGCATCCGCCTTGTCGCAAAATCCCCGGCTTCGTCCGGACACGTATAGGTTTTGGCAATGGTTTTTCAGTCGTTTGCAGGAAAGATTGCCGTGCTTGCAATTCAATCGATCCGCATTTCTGTTCAGAATATAAACGGTTCTTTGCCGGATTCATTGCCCGGTCTTCGTCTTAATGGCTGTATTCAGCCACAAAAACCGGCAATTTTCCGCATATATGCATCACACGAGCCCCATTGAATACCGCCCGGCCCGCCTGAAATGAACCGGAATTCTATCGGCAGAAAATAGGATAGAAAGCACGCCACTCCTGTAAAAATTCAACGGGGGGGGGCATATACAGGCCAAGAATACAAAGGCACAGCGGTCATTCGGAATGATTGTGGAACTTTCGGAACACCCCTCTCGCAAGATAAAACCAGCAGAAATTGAGACATGGTATCAACTGGAAAAATATCCATGCGCTCAAAAAACTGATTTTTTTCTGGCACATCAAGCTGACAAACAGCAGTCGAACTATCTTTTGCCAACTGTTCCCGACAAACAATCTCCTTTGTTAAACTGTTCTCGTTAAGGCATCACACCGATCGTAAAAGACCGCAATGCCCCCATTGGCTCTCATTGAAGGGGGGGGGCGGTCTTTCGATGCCCTCAAACAGCACAGCCGCAAAAACAAACACCCCTCCGCATCTGTGATGCGGAGGGGTGTTTTACAGCAACCGAAACTTAGAAAATGAACTTCTCCAGCTTCATTTCGCCCAACTGATGCAGACGCGGCACCAGCGTCGTGAAATGCGACGCCTGCTCGTGTGCGGCCAATGCCTTGGCGTCGCTCCACGTCTCGCAGATCATCAGCACGTCCTGGCGCGTCACGCTCTCGAAAATATCGTATGCGATGCATCCCTCGTCCTTGAGCGAAGCCGTCACCAGCTCTTTAGCCACGGAGAGTATTTCGGCACGGTTGGATTCCGTCGTGCGGATAAAAACATTCAGTCTTATCATAATCGTATCTATTTAAGTTCAGTTCGCTTTTACCGCTTCGACGGCTTTGTCGTAATCGGGCTCCTCGGTGATCTCGGGCACCAGCTCGGTGTACACCACCCTGCCCGCCTTGTCGATCACCACGACCGCACGGGCCAGCAGGCCGGCCAGCGGTCCGTCGGCCATCAGCACGCCGTACGCTCCGTCGAATCCCGACGCACGGAAATCCGATGCGGGCACGACGTTTTCGATGCCCTCGGTAGTGCAGAAGCGGGCATGCGCAAAGGGCAGGTCCTTCGACACGGCCACCACCACGGTATCGGGCAGCGAAGCGGCCAGTTTGTTGAATTTGCGCACCGAAGTCGCGCATACGCTCGTATCGAGACTGGGGAAGATGTTCAGCACGACGCGCTTGCCTTTCAGGTCGCTGAGCCGCAAGAGCGAAAGATCGCTCTTAACCAGTTCGAAAGCGGGAGCTTCGGCGCCCGCCGTTATGAATTCGCCGGCGACAAGCACGGGCGAACCTTTGAATTTTGTCTTTGACATGGCAGTTTATTTTAACGGTTATGTTATTAAACGTACCCGGCCGGGGTTTATTGTTTTTCGGCCGGTCGGCCGGGAGAGTCCTCAAAAAAAGCAGTTCGATCACCCGTCCGCACCAGCAAATTTAATTCCTTTCCGGCAGGATTCCAAAGTCTGTTTCATATTCTTTTCAGGTTTACTTTCCAACTTTGCAGCAAATCAACCGGAACGCGCATATTTTTTGTATTTTTGCGGGGAACCGGCCGAACGGAAATAAACAGACAAGACCGAAATGAAAAAAACACTCTTTCTGCTCCTGCTGACCAGCTGCTGCACAATCGCCGCGGCACAGGAGCGCTCGCCGCTCAGGCGCACTGAAGTCATCACCGCCGATTCGCTCGATGACGACGACGAATTGCTGGAACGCCTGCGCAACATGCCCAACCTCGAAGTCGGCAAAGGCATCACGTTCCGGCCCAAAAGCAACTGGTTTTCGCTGACCATGCGCTTCCGCATGCAGAACATGGTGGCCCTGTCGTTCGACAAGGATTTCACGCTCACCAAAACCGATGCGCAGGTAAAACGCCTGCGGCTGCGTTTCGACGGACACATCTACTCCCCGAAACTGGTTTACTCCGTGCAGCTGGGCTTCACCTCCTACGACACCGAACCGCTGCCCAACGGCAACATGAATATCGTCCGCGACGCCATCGTCTACTATGTGCCCAGCCCCAAATGGAACATCGGGTTCGGACAGACCAAGATCAAGGCCAACCGGGCGCGCACCAACTCGTCGAGCGCCCTGCAGTTCGTCGACCGGAGCATCGTCAACAGCGAATTCAACCTCGACCGCGATTTCGGATTCTTCGGCGAATACAACATGCGCCAGGGCGACGGGTTCAACCTCTCGGCCAAAGGTTCCGTAACGCTGGGCGAAGGCCGCAACTGGGGCAGTTCGTCGAACGGAGGACTGGCCTACACGGGGCGCCTGGAACTTTATCCGCTGGGGCGGTTCAAATCGAAAGGCGACGTACTCGAAGGTGACTTCGAAGGCGAAGAGCGGGTCAAAATCCTGCTCGCGGGAGCTTACTCCTACAACCACAAGGCTTCGCGCCTGAAGGGTCAGCGCGGCGCCGTCATGCCGGACGACGCGACCCGCAATCTAGGCTCCTACTTCGCCGACCTCATCCTCAAATACCGGGGATTCGCATTCTATACCGATTTCATGGGCCGCAGCTGCGACGAACCGCTTTTCGATCCCCGGAGCAACGCCTTCGTATACAGCGGCCAGGGTCTCAACGTGCAGACCAGCTACCTGTTCGACAAGAAATGGGAGATCGCCCTGCGCAACTCGACGCTCTTCCCCGAGAACGAGGTGCAGCCCTTCGCCGGTTACAAACGCTGGAACCAGACGACCGTCGGCGTCACCCGCTACATCATCGGCCACAGCCTGAAAGTGCAGGCCGACATGTCCTACAACCACCGCAGCGAGTCGATCGACCCCAACTACAACCGCTGGGAGATCCGGTTCCAGCTGGAACTGGGACTATAATGAGAAAGGAGCTGTAAAAAGCCCCGAAATCAATATCCCGATAAGCCCCCCTCCGAGACTATTGAGACTCTCCGTATGGAGTTGTCACAATTAACACCAAGAGACATCCAAATTAATATTCCGGTCTCACCTGCAAACAGTCGTAAGGGGCGAAGCAAAAATAAATGTATGAATAATTATATTTTCATATTTTTTAGCCACTTAATTCTGGGCATAGGTCCGTCGCTCTATGGGGCGACATTTGATAATGTAGATTCTGCCCGATTACAGGAATGTATTAATGGCGTAACTGAGATTAATTCCTCAATCTTAAACAAAGCATACTTATGTTGGGATAGCTCCAGAGATTGGTGGTTAAGTACTCAGAACGATAATACTCTAAAAGTTGGTTCTAATCGGTTCTTAGACGAATTTGCTATTTATCAAGACTCGCATGGGAATATCCGAAAGGTTATATTTACGGACTATCAGTATGAATATGACGTCCGTATATTTTATTATGACACATCAGGAATATTGATTTATGCTGTTTTTGATTTAGGAGGAGGGGAAGACTCTTGGAATGGATATCAATATTCTGATAAAAGCGGAGTGGTTCTGTCAAACATCCAGCATATTGACAATATGGAATTTAGAGAAGAGCCATTGATAAAAGATATATATAAATATGGCGGACAGGTGCTGAATATTGGAACTTGGGACCTCGACAAATTCAGAAGTGTTGATAAATTTAAATCGTATTATAAGATCGGTGGTTTCCCGGCAGGTTGCTCAAAAGTAACTTTCACATATGAGGTTGATTCAGGGAAAACTATTATAAATAGGAATAATGTCGTGATCAGAGCAGCGGAAGGTTCAAACAGCTCTATCGCTAAGGTAGTAAA
>CAKVKI010000082.1 GCA_934754975.1 uncultured Alistipes sp.
CCAACATGGCCGGCATGCCGGTTCAGAAGACTGCCGAGGGCGAATATACGATGAACGTAGGCGGCGTGACGATTCAGTTCGGCGTGAAGGGCGACGTGCTTTACTGCACGACCGATGCGGTCGTGAAGATGGCGCTCGACGGCGGCGAAATCGCATCGATGGACTCGATGGAGAAGATTTTCAAAGGCCAGTCCTCGACGTTCTTCCTCGATTTCGAGGGGCTGAACGCGATGATCGCGCAAATGGTCGGCGGCAATGTGAATCCGCAGGTGGAAGCGGCGCTCTCCGTACTCGGCATATTCGACGACATGGAAGCCTATGGCACGATGAAGAGCGGTACGATGATCGTCAATATGGTGGACAAGGAGCAGAACTCGTTTAAAACCATTTGCGACAAGACCGGCGAACTGATTCGCCAGTACGTGCCGGAAGCGAATTTGTAATACCCGTGGAAATAGAGAAAAGCGGCCGTCCTCGAAGAACGGCCGCTTTTCCTGAAATAGATAATGTATGGAGTCGATTACTTTGCAGCAGGTGCTGCCTGAGGCGTTTGCGGACAATCCGGCGCCGCCGGAATCGGATTTGTGGCTGCGCGACGTGACGCTGCGCAAGGGCGAATACTACCTGGTCGAAGCCGCTTCGGGAACCGGAAAGTCCTCGCTGTGCAGTTTCCTGTACGGGGCCAGAACCGACTACGCGGGCCGCATCCTGTTCGACGGCGCCGACTGCCGGACGTTTTCCGCCGCACGGTGGGGCGAACTGCGCCGCCGGTCGCTGAGCATGCTCTTTCAGGACCTGCGCCTGTTCGGGGAGCTGACCGTGGCGGAGAACCTTGCGCTGAAGAACGACCTTACGCACTTTTTGACTCCGGACCGGATCGAGCGCCTGCTCGAAGCGGCCGGGATCGCCGACAAAAAAGACACTCCGGCGGAGAAGCTCTCTTTCGGCCAGCAGCAGCGCGTCGCATTTATCCGCTGCCTGTGTCAGCCCTTCGATTTCATCCTGCTCGACGAGCCTGTAAGCCATCTCGATGCCGGCAACGGGGAGATTCTCTCCGCCCTGCTGCTGGAAGGCGCGCAGGCTCAGGGGGCGGGAATTATCGTCACTTCGGTCGGCAGCCGGCTCCGGCTGCCATACCATAAAATTTTCACGTTATGAGACTGCTCTGGAAATTGCTGCGCTGTCATCTGAGCATGGCCCAGACCGTCGGGTTCACCCTCGCCGGGGTGGTGGGCATGGCGATCGTGCTGACAGCTTTGCAGGCTTACCGCGACGCCCTGCCGGTTTTCGACCGCCCCGATTCGTTCATGCGGGGCGATTATCTGGTGTTGTCGAAGCAGGTCGGGGCGCTTCAGGCGATCGGACTGGGCAGCAGCGACTTTACTGCCGAAGAGCTGGACGACCTGCGGGCGCAGCCGTTCGTGCGTGAAGCCGGGGCTTTCACGCCGGCCGATTACCGGATAAAGGGAACGGTCGGCATGGGCGGCATGGAGCTTTCGACCTATCTGTTTTTCGAATCGGTGCCCGACCGGTTCCTCGACGTCGGAGCCGACGACTGGGGCTACAAACCCGGGGACCGGGACATCCCCATCATCATTCCGCGCAACTACCTGAATCTCTATAATTACGGATTCGCCCGGTCGCAGGGACTGCCGCAGATATCGGAAGGCATCTTCCGACGGATCACTCTCGGCATCGACATCGCGGGCAACGGACGCAGGGAGCAGTTTCGGGGACGGATCGTCGGACTGTCGAACCGGCTCAATACGATTCTGGTACCCGATGCGTTCATCCGCTGGTCGAACGAGCGGTTCGGAACCGGAGCCGCGAAACAGCCGGCGCGGGTCATCGTCGAGACCGACCGTCCGGTCGATGCGGCTGTGTCGGATTACCTCGCCCGCAAGGGCTATGAGGCCGAGGGAGACCGCCGGGACGACGGTAAGGCGGCCCGCTTCCTGCGGATCGCCGCGGGCGGCGTGGGCGGCGTGGGACTGGTGTTCAGTGCCATGTCGTTCTACATCCTGATGCTGAGTATCTTCCTGCTGTTGCAGAAAAACAGCGGCAAAATGGAAAACCTGCTTCTGCTGGGATATGCGCCCTCCCGTGTGGCGCGGCCCTACCAACTGCTGACGCTCGGGCTGAATCTGGGCGTGCTGCTCGTCGCCTTGTCGGCGGTGTGGCTGGTGCGTCTCAGTTATTTACCGTCGCTGGTCTCTCTGCAGGAGGACTATCAGCCTTCGGGAATGGGACTTACGGTTTTGTGCGGCATTGCGCTTGCGCTGCTGCTTTCGGTGTTCAACGGGACGGCGATCCGCAGGAAAATCAACGGCCTGAATCGGGGGCGGCGCTGAGGCGCAGCAGTCGGGGCGGTTTGTCCGGGAGCGGTCGGGACGCCTGCGCGAAACATTCGGCGGGCGGGGCGCGTTCGGATGCCTGTGCGAGATGCCTGAACGCCTGTGCAAAGCTTCCGGACGCCGGGGCAGAGCCGTTTAGGGCGTTTGTGTGGGACAGGCCGGATGTCTGTCCGGAAGCGCTTGGCCGCAGAGCCTGACGAATTGTATATTCCGCGGCGCAATCACGCTCCGGAGTGCGGGAATCCGCGAAAAATGACTATCTTTGTCTGTAGAACACGATATTATCCGAGCAATGAACAGAATAATAGCCCCTTCGATGCTGTCGGCCGATTTCGGCCACTTGGAACGCGATACGCAGATGATCGACCGCAGTGCGGCCGAATGGGTCCATATAGACGTGATGGACGGCGTTTTCGTGCCGAATATCTCTTTCGGGTTTCCCGTGCTGAAAGCGATCCGCAAGGTGACGAAAAAGTGTCTCGACGTGCATCTGATGATCGTCGAGCCGGAACGTTACGTAGCGCGCTTCGCCGAGGCGGGCGCCGACGTGGTGACGTTCCATTACGAAGCCACCTACAACCCCAAGGGGTGTATCGAAATGATCCGCAACGCGGGTGCGAAGGTGGGGGTGTCGATCAAACCGGCCACTTCGGTCGAGGTACTGCGCGATATTCTTCCGCTGATCGATCTGGTGCTGATAATGAGCGTCGAGCCGGGTTTCGGCGGGCAGTCGTTCATTCCCGCGTCGCTCGAAAAGATCGCGCAGCTGCGTGCATTGGCCGGAGAACTGGGGACGGAGACGATTATCGAGGTGGACGGCGGCATTTCGTCGCACAACGCGCACGAGGTTTTCGGAGCGGGCGCCGACGTGCTGGTGGCCGGCAACGCCGTGTTCGGGGCCGAGGACCCGCAGGCCGAAATCGTAAAGATGCTCAACGCGTAGCGTGCTGGCGGGTCTCTTCGTCGAGTATCCGGCGCAGGTCGCTTAACAGCGCGTCGCGGGAGAAGTATTCGCTTCCGTAGGTGAGGTTGAAGGCGTAATCGAATCCGGCGGGATTCGCACCCTGATTGTGCTGGATGATCGTTTCTGCTTTGTCGAGGGCCTTCACCCAGCGGGCCTCCGGCGTCTGGCAGGCTTCGTACTCTTCCCAGATTTCCCGTATCTTGGCTCCCGCTTCCGGCGGGAGCAGTCGTGTCAGCCGCTCTATGGCCGCCAGCTCTGAGGCGGCTTTGACTTCGGGCGCGGTCTGCGCAATGGCCGGAACGTCCCCGTCGAAGGCTTCGCCCAGATCGTGAACCAGACACATCAGCAGCACCCGCTGCATGTCCAGTTCGGGCCGCTCACCGGTCAGCACGGCGGCCAGCAGGGCCAGCCGCCACGAGTGTTCGGCCGTGCTTTCGCGCCTTCCTTCCGAGGTGTATGCGGTGCGCAGGACATTTTTCAGCCGTTCGGCTTCGCGGATAAACTGCAGGTATTGCATCAACTTTTCCATGACAGGGCTTTGTTTCGGGTTTCAAAGATAGCGAAAGCCGGGAGATCAGGCGAGAATTTATTTTCGGGCCTGTCCGGGGCGTATCCTATCTAAGACCGGTCAAAGATAGTGATATGTCGGATTAAATCACTAACTTTGCCGTGATTTTATAGATACCATGATTTCGTTAGACAACCTCACTGTAAGCTACGGGGGCTGGACCCTCTTCGACAATATCTCCTTTCTGATCAACCCGAAGGACCGCATCGGCCTGGTGGGCCGCAACGGCGCGGGTAAAACCACGCTGCTGCGCATCATCACGGGCGAACAGCAGCCCACGTCGGGCAATGTGACCCTGAACGGCGACTGTACGATCGGTTACCTGCCGCAGACGATGCGCGTGGCCGATACCACCACGCTCTTCGAAGAGACGGCCAAGGCCTTCGAGGAGGTGCTGCGCCTGGAAGCGGAAATCGACCGCCTGACGCGCGAAATCGCCGAACGCACCGATTACGAAAGTTCCGGCTACGAACAGCTCCTGCACCGGCTGAACGACGCGCAGGACCAGTATCATATCCTCGGCGGCGACACCCGCGAAGCGGATATTGAAAAGACGCTGCTGGGCCTGGGATTCAAGCGTTCCGATTTCGGCCGCGCCACGAGCGAGTTCTCGGGCGGCTGGCGCATGCGTATCGAGCTGGCGAAACTGCTGTTGCGGCGTCCTTCGATCTTTCTGCTCGACGAGCCGACCAACCACCTCGACATCGAGTCGATCCAATGGCTGGAGGAGTACCTGAAAAACTACAACGGAGCGGTGCTGCTCATCTCGCACGACCGCGCTTTTCTGGACAACGTGACCAACCGCACGGTCGAGCTGTCGCTGGGCAAGGTGACCGATTACAAGGTTTCCTATTCGAAATACGTCGTCCTGCGCGCCGAGCGCCGGGCGCAGCAGATGGCCGCATACGAAAACCAGCAGCGGATGATCGAAAAGACCGAAGAGTTCATCGAGAAGTTCCGCTATAAACCCACCAAGTCGAACCAGGTGCAGTCGCGCATCAAGCAGTTGGAGCGGCTGGACCGTCTCGAAATCGAGGAGGAAGATCTTTCGACGCTCAACATCAAATTCCCGCCTGCGCCCCGTTCGGGACAGATCGTGGCCGAGATCAACGAGGCCGGCATGTCGTTCGGGACGAAGCATGTCTTCAGCGGCGCGAATTTCATTATCGAGAAGGGCGACAAGATCGCGCTGGTGGGCCGCAACGGCGAGGGCAAAACCACGCTGGCGCGCATGCTGATCGGCCAGCTGACGCCGACCGAGGGTTCGGTGCGGCTCGGCGCCAACGTCAATATCGGTTACTATGCCCAGAATCAGGACGACCTGATGGACGGCGAGTTTACGGTGTACGATACGCTCGACCGGGTGGCGGTGGGGGATATCCGCACCCGCCTGCGCGATATTCTGGGTTCTTTCCTGTTCCGCGGCGAAGATATCGACAAAAAGGTCAAAGTGCTTTCGGGCGGTGAGCGGGCGCGTCTGTCGATGGCCCGCATGATGCTCGAACCGCGCAACCTGCTGATCCTCGACGAGCCGACGAACCACATGGACATGCGTTCGAAGGACATTCTGAAAAACGCCATTATGAAATACGACGGCACGGTAGTCGTCGTTTCGCACGACCGTGAATTTCTGGACGGCATGGTGCAGAAAATCTACGAGTTCCGCGACGGCGGGGTGAAGGAGTATCTGGGCGGCATCTACTACTTCCTCGAAAAACGCAAATTGGAATCCCTGCAGGAGATCGAACGCCGGGACACACCTGTAAAACCTGCGGCGACCTCTGCCGCAAAACCCGCTGCGCAGTCCGCAGCCAGCCCCACCGCGAATACGGATGCCGCGGCGTCGAAAAAAATCACCTACGAACAGCGCAAGGAGCAGGAAAAGCAGATCCGCAAACTGCGCCGGGCGGTCGAAACCGTCGAAGCGGAGCTGGCCGGTATCGAGAAGCAGATCGCGGCGTACGATGCGAAATTCGCCGCTGCTACCGAATACAACGAAGCCGACTACAAGGCTTACAACGACCTGAAAGCCCGCTATGACCACCAGATGCACGAGTGGGAGAAAGCGTCGTACGAACTGGAGCTGGTCGAAGAACAGGGATGACCTGCATGGCCGCGTCGCCGGTGTTTAGGATAACTGATTTCAGAAATAGTAAATCGTAAGATATGGACAATATCATTTTCGGGATTCGTCCCGTGGCCGAAGCGATCGAGGCCGGAAAGCAGATCGAGAAACTTTACATGCGCAAGGGCGCCGAAGGGCAGTTGATGTCGGAGCTGAGGGATCTCTGTTTCCGCCATAAGGTGCGTGTGCAGGAGGTGCCGGTCGAAAAACTCAACCGCCTGACGCGCGGCAACCACCAGGGCGTCGTGGCGCAGATTTCGGCGATCGAATACGTCGAGCTGACCGATATACTGGAGCGGGTGCCCGACGACGAAACGCCGCTGGTGGTGATTTTCGACGGGGTGACCGACGTCCGCAATTTCGGAGCCATCGCCCGCTCGGCCGAGTGCGCCGGAGCGCACGGGCTGATTACGCCGCTGAAGAATTCGGCGCCGGTGAACGCCGAGGCGATCCGCTCGTCGGCGGGGGCGCTGACGGCGATTCCCGTTTGCCGCGTGGGTTCGATCCGCAACACGATCAAACTGCTGCAGACCGAGGGATTTCAGATTGTCGCCGCGACCGAGAAGAGCCGCAAACTGCTTTATGACGCCGATTTCCGCAAGCCGACGGCTTTGGTGATGGGCGCCGAAGATACGGGTATCTCGAAAGAGGTGCTGAAACTCTGCGACGAACAGCTGGCCATTCCGCTGATCGGCCATATCGAGTCGCTGAACGTTTCGGCGGCGGCCGCCGTGATGCTTTTCGAAGCGGTGCGCCAGCGAATAGCCGAATAATTCCGCCGAACCGTATAATTGACAAAAGACCATGAAAGCGAAACTGGAACGTTATCTGCGCTGGCTCCGGGAGGGGTTCATGCAGATGCTGCGCCTGCATTCCGTCGAGAGCCTGCTCGCCGTATACGCCTGTGTGGGGTGTCTGCTCACCTATGAGTTGGATTGGGAACACTCCCTTCCGAAACTGGCCCTTGCGGCCTTGTTTTTCGCTGTCGCGCTGGTCGTCAATAACCTTGCGGGCCGCGGCCCGTGGCGGCCCGTCTACTGGGTGAGCTGGGTGCCGATTGTTCCGCTGTCGCTCTGGGGAGGACTTGAGGCGTGGATGAATTCGGAACCGGCTTTCCTGACCTTCGGCATATTGGTTCCGCTGGCAGTGCTGATGTGCCGCCGTGCCGCGCGCAACGAACGCTTCGTCTGCGATATCCTCCTGTGGCTGCGGTCGGGCGTGCTGGCCGTGTTCTTTGCCAATGTCGCGCTCGGACTGTTCGGGGCGATTCTCTACTCCACGACCTATATCTTCGGACTGGAGGGAGAGTGGATCAGCCATGTGTGGACTTATGCACTGATTCTATTCGAGACATTCGCCGTCCCGGTACTCTTCCTGATGATGGCGGACCGCTGGCGGGAAGCCGGGTACGAGAGCAACCGCATTCTCGAAATCCTGCTCAACTATATCGTCGCTCCGGCGCTGCTGATCTATACGGCCATTCTTTATCTCTACATGGCCAAAATCCTCGTTACATGGTCGCTGCCCGAAGGGGGCGTCGCTTACCTTGTGTTCGGATTCACGCTTTTCGCGCTGGCCGTGAAGGCGCTGCAGTTCCTGATGCAGAAGCGGCTCTACGACTGGTTCTTCGACCGCTTCAGTCTGATCTCGCTGCCGACGCAGGTGCTGTTCTGGGTCGGCGCGATCCGTCGTACGAGCGAATACGGGCTTACGGCCCCGCGTATCTACCTGCTTGTCTGCGGCGGCCTGATGACCCTTTGCGTGCTGCTGTTTCTCTCCCGGCATGCAGGACGTTATATCTATGTCTGTATGACGGCTTTCGCGGCTTTCGCGGCCTTTGCCTATATTCCGTCGCTCGAACCCGGGCGTCTGGCTGTCCGCTCGCAGGTCGGGCGGGCCGTCCGCATTGCCGAATCCCTCGGACGGCTGGATACCGCCGGGCGTTTGATCCTGACCCCCGTGCCGCCGGCCGACAGCGTATATCGGGAGGAGTACCACGGACTTTATGAATCGCTGAAGTTCGTCGAGTGGCGCGACACCACGGCTTTTGCCCGGTTCGGGACCGGACTCGACGAGTTTACCGCGATTTTCCCGGAGCGGATGCGCAGGTATGTGATGTGGGGATACGATTACTGCAATTCATATTACGACAATATCATCGAGTTCGAGATGCCGCTCAATGCCCGGTTCGAGATCAATACGGAATATCCGCATTACTATACGAACCTCCAGAGCTGGGGCGAGCGCGGCTATTATCTCAGCGACGATACGCTCAGCCTGTTTCCTGACGGGGAGCTTCCCGTATATCGGATTTCCAGCCGGGAGCTGCTCGAACGTCAGCTGGAAAAGAGCGGGTTCGATCCGGCCGAAGCCATTGAGCCGTCGCCGGAGCAGTTGCTGCAATTGCTCGACTACCGCGACTACCGCTGCCGGATTCTGTTCGATAACATAAAGCTGGAACGTACGGATTCGGCCGTTGTAATACAGGGGGTGTCGATCAATGCCGTGCTGATGCGATGATTTCGACCGTGACGCATCCCCGGCTGGGCGAGGTGACCCTTTCCCGGACGCGGCGCGCCCGCCGCATCTCGATCAGCGTGCGCGGCACGGGGGCCGTGCGGGTCTCCTTTCCGTACGGCGTTTCGGTCCGCAGGGCCATGCAGTTCCTCGACCTGAAAGCCGACTGGGTCGAGCAGGCCCGGGCACGCATGGCGGCGCGGGGACCTGCCGAGCCGCAGCTTCCGCCCGCCGAGGCCAAAGCCCGCGTCGAAGAGCTGCGCCGGGCCGCCAAAGCCGACCTTCCGGTGCGTATCGAGCGGTTGTCGCGACTGACGGGGCTGAAATACGCCAAACTCACGATCCGGGCTTCGCGCACCAAGTGGGGAAGCTGTTCGGGGCGGAATACCATTTCGCTGAGCCTTTTCCTGATGACCCTGCCCGAACACCTGCGCGATTACGTGATCGTCCACGAACTCTGCCACACCGTCCACCACAACCATTCGCCGCACTTCCATGCGCTCGTGGACCGTTTGGTCGGGGGCAATGAAAAAGCCCTTAACCGCGAGTTAAAGGCTTTTTCGATTCGGGGCTGACGCCCCTCCCAAACAAAACAATTTTCAGCGTTTTTCGGGATGCCGCGTCTGTGGCTGCGAGTCCGTGGCGCGGCTTCACCTGGAACTATTTCCGCTGTTTAACCAAATATTGTTCTTCTTTGTAGGTGAAACTGATGAAGAGGAATGCCAGCGCGCATGCGGCGAGCAGCATGATGAACCCCCAGTCCCAGCCCAAGTGCTGTACGATCGAACCCATTGCGATATTGGCGAGGATCGCCGTGCCGAAGAAGTAGCCGAAGAATCCCGTGAGGCCCGCGGCTGTTCCCGCCGCCTTTTTCGGGGCGAGGTCGAGGGCCTGTACGCCGATCAGCATCACGGGACCGTAAATCAGGAAGCCGATGGCAATCAGCGAAATGTTGTCCAGCAGGACGCTGTCCATATTCTTCCAGTAGATCGTCACGAAGACGGCAACCAGCACCATGTAGATCATCGTGGTAATGGCGCGGCGCCCCTTGAAGACCTTGTCCGAGAGCCATCCGCAGATGATCGTGCCCGGGATTGCGGCCCACTCGTAAGCCGAGTACGCCCAGCCCACATCCTTGATGTCGTAACCCTTGATGTCCTTCAGGTAGGTCGGCGCCCAGTCGAGTACGCCGTAACGCACCAGATATACGAAGGCGTTGGCAAAGGCGATATACCACAGGACCTTGTTGTTGAGTACGTATTTGAAGAAAATCTCCTTTGTCGTGAGTTCCTGTTCCGACTTCTCGCTGTAGTTTTTCGGATAGTCTTTGCGGTATTTTTCGATCGGGGGCAGTCCCGTCGATTGCGGGGTGTCGCGGATCAGCAGATAGGCTACCAGCGCCACGACGATAGCTACGACGGCAGGAAACCAGAACGTACCGATCTGCCATGAGCCGAACCACAGCAATCCGTAGGCGGCCATCGGGCCGATCATGCCGCCGCCCACGTTGTGGGCCACGTTCCAGATCGACATCTTCGTGCCGCGCTCCTTCTGCGAGAACCAGTGGGTCATCACACGGCCGCACGGGGGCCAGCCCATACCCTGGAAC
>CAKVKI010000083.1 GCA_934754975.1 uncultured Alistipes sp.
ATCGACAACAGCGAGTCCAGCCCGTTCAGGGCGCGCGACTTGACCGGAACGCCCACAACCGGCAGCGTGGTCATCGAAGCCACCATACCGGGCAGGTGCGCAGCGCCGCCCGCACCGGCGATGATTACGCCGACACCGCGCGCCTTGGCCGTCTTGGCATACTCGCACAACAGGTCGGGCGTCCGGTGGGCGCTTACGACGCGCTTTTCGAAGTCGACACCGAATTGTTCGAGCGTGGCAACGGCGTCCGCCATCACCTCGTAATCGCTCACTGAGCCCATAATCACACCGACCTTCATATCCTCTGGTTTTAAGTTTTTTCAAAAAAGCAGACCGCCACGACATCGCATGTCATGGCGGTCTGGTATCTATCTGCGCATCCCACGGCCGGACATTTGCTGTCCCTGCGACTGCGCGCTCTGACCCTGCTGTCGGCGCGACGAATAGAATGCAGCGGCCTGGC
Organism: uncultured Alistipes sp.; assembly: GCA_934754975.1. Classification (GTDB taxonomy): domain Bacteria; phylum Bacteroidota; class Bacteroidia; order Bacteroidales; family Rikenellaceae; genus Alistipes. The sequence goes on from CAKVKI010000083.1 coordinate 464, forward strand.
CCTGCTGTTTCTTTCGTTCGCGTTGATCGATTTTGCCTGTGGAGGTCATGAGATGTGTCCGGATTAACCTAACAATTGTAAAAACAACGCTACAAAAGTAGTGCTTTCCGGCCAATTTTCAAAACCAAAAGTCAGATTCTATTGACAAATTATCGACATTCTTCACGGCTGAGCGAATAGGGAGCGTCCTTCGGGTCTGCCCCCCGTTTGTACTCGGGCCGGGACTGCATCGAGAAATGTATCTTCGCACCTTTTACGAGGTCCGACCAGCGGATGAAATTGCGGTCGTATGTTTTGCCGTTAAGCTTCATGGCTCCGATATAGCGGTTTTCAGGACTGTTGTCCGGAGCTTCGAGTACGATCTTTTTACCATCCTCCAGTTTTACGGTCGCCTTGCGGAACAGGGGCGAACCTACGACGTATTCGTCCGAAGCAGGGCATACGGGATAGAATCCCAGCGCCGAAAAGACATACCATGCCGAAGTCTGTCCGTTGTCCTCGTCGCCGCAGTAGCCATCGGGCCTGGCCGAGTAAAGACGGTCCATCACCTCGCGCGTCCAATACTGCGCCTTCCACGGCTGACCCGCATAATTATACAGGTAGATCATATGCTGTGCAGGCTGGTTGCCGTGGGCGTAGTTGCCCATATTGGCCACCTGCATCTCGGTGATCTCGTGGATGCGGGTCCCGTAATAACTGTCGTCGTAGATCGGGGGCACGACGAATACCGAGTCGAGCATTTCAACGAACTCTTCCCGGCCGCCCATCAGATCGGCAAGCCCCTGCACGTCATGGAACACCGACCAGGTGTAGTGCCACGAGTTGCCTTCGGTAAAGGCGTCGCCCCATTTGTAGGGGCTGAACGGCGACTGGAACTCTCCGTCCTCGTTGCGGCCGCGCATCAGGTCGGTCGTCTTGTCGAATACGTTGCGGTAGTTGCGCGAAGCTGCTTCCAGCGCGGCGGCCTCTTCCGTTTTGCCCAATTTGCGCGCGACCTGAGCAATACACCAGTCGTCGTAGGCATACTCCAAGGTGCGGGCGACGTTTTCGTTGATATTTACGTCATAAGGGATATACCCCAGCGTGTTGTAATACTGATGTCCCAGCCGTCCGGTGGAAGGGACGCCGGGGTGGACGTTCGTACGTGCGTGCATCATGGCGTCGTAAAGCGTCTGCCACTCTTCTTGGGGCGTGACGCCCTTGAGCAGTGCGTCGGCCACCACCGATGCGGAGTTATTGCCCACCATGCAGTGGCGGTGTCCGGGCGAAGCCCATTCGGGCAGGAAGCCGCTTTCACGGGCCGTATTGGCCAGCCCCTGCTGAATCTCGGCGTTTACCGACGGGTAAACCAGGTTCAGCAGCGGGAACAGACTGCGGAACGTGTCCCAGAACCCGGTATCGGTATACATGTAGCCGGGCAGCACTTCGCCGTTGTAGGGGCTGTAGTGCATGATCTCGCCCGAGGCGGTCACTTCGTAGAATTTGCGCGGGAAAAGCACCGAACGGTACAGGCACGAATAGAAGGTCCGCATCTGCTCTTCGGTGCCGTCCTCAACCTCGATACGTCCCAGCACCTCGTCCCAACGCTCCTGCGCCTTGGACTTCACGGTCTCGAAGTCGTCAGCCCCCAGCTCCTTGAGGTTCTGCACGGCCTGTTCGGGCGAGATGAACGACGACGCCACGCTGGCGCAGACCTGCTGGCCGCGGCGGGTGGCGAAGTGTACTTTCGCCACGGCGTGTCCGCCCGTCACCGACTTCTCGCCGTCGGGATAGAGCAGGCTGCTGCCGGGCTCGTACTCGCCGGGGGCGTCGGTCAGCTCGACGGCAGAGAACGGCGTATCGAAGCGCACGACGAAGTAATTGCGGAAATTCTCCGGAACGCCGCCGCTGTTGCGCGTGGTGTAACCCACGATCGTACGGGCGTCGAGCATGCCGATCTGCGAACCGCGGTCGAAGGCGTCGATCACCACGCCGGACTCGTTGCTCTCGGGGAAAGTGAAGCGCATCATCGCCGCACGCTCGGTCGGGGCGATCTCGGCGCGGATGTCGTGGTCGGCCAGATATACTTTATAGTAATAGGGCTTCGCAGTCTCGGCCTGGTGCGAATACCAGCTGGCGCGGGATTCCTGGTCCAGTTTATCGTCCCCGCGCACGGGCATCAGCGAAAACTGCCCGTAGTCGTTGATCCACGGCGAGGGCTGGTGGGTCTGCTTGAAGCCCCGTATCCGGTGTGCGCCGTAGGTATAGGCCCAACCGTCGCCCATATTCCCCGTCTGCGGCGTCCAGAAGTTCATGCCCCACGGCAAAGCCACGGCCGGATAGGTGTTACCCGTCGAAAAGGTGATGTCCGATTGAGAACCGACGAGCGTCGAAACGTAGTCCGACGGACGCTGCGGGGATTGCTGCACGGCCGAAGGGCACGAACAGCCGGCTAAAACTGCGGCGCAAAGGGCCGCGAAAACGATATTTCCGCTCTTCATTCCTGTCATTTCAGTTTAAAGTTCGTACCACACGGCGGGCTGCGGACCCATTTCGAATTCGAGCGCGCCGCCTGCGGCGATGTCATCGAAACCGATATAGGGCTTGGCGTAAGGCTTGCCGTTGAGCTTTACGCGCTGGATGTATTTGTTAGCCGCCGAATTGTTGTGTGCGGTCACGGTGAACACACCGTCGCGCACGCGCACCTCGGCTTTGTCGAAGAGCGGCGAACCGAAGAAATAGCGTCCTCCGGCAGGCTCGACCTGGTAGAATCCCAGCGACGAAAGCACGTACCACGCCGACATCTGGCCGACGTCCTCGTTGCCCGAAAGTCCGTCGGGCTGGTCGTGGTAGAGCGTGGTCAGTATTTCGCGCACCTTGTCGGCGGTCTTCGCGGGCTGGCCGATCATCGTATAGAGGTAAACGATGTGGTGGCTGGGTTCGTTGCCATGGGCGTACTGACCGATCAGACCCGAAATATCGGGCGAAGCGGCTCCCTCCAGCACGGAGCTGACCGTGAAGAGCGAATCAAGTTTTTCGACGAAAGCCTCCTTGCCGCCGAAACAGCCGATCAGCCCCTCGACATCGTGCGGCGCAAGCCACGTATACTGCCATGCGTTGCCCTCGCAGTAGTCGTCCTCGCGGTGGGTCGAAGCGAACGGGTTGAACGGCGTGCGGAACTTGCCTTTCGAATCCAGTCCGCGCATGAAGCGGGTTTCGGGATCGAAGAAGTGCCGGTAGGATTTGCTGCGATCGAGGAAATAGTCGTAATCGTCCGTATTGCCGCGCTGCGCAGCGACCTGAGCCACAGCCCAATCGGCCAGCGCGTACTCCATATCGTAAGCCACCGCTTCGTTGAAGAGGTCGCAGGGGATATAACCGTATTTCATGCGCAGGTCCATACCCCGCTCGCCGAGCATGGCGGACTCTTTCAGCGCCTCGTAGGCCAGCTCCTTGTCGAAGCCGCCGTAACCTTTCAGCACGATGTCGGCCATGGCCGGGATGCCGGGATTGCCGACCATGCAGTCGGTCTCGTTGCCCACAAGATGCCAGACGGGAAGCTTGCCCTGCTGCCGGTAGATGTGGAGCATCGTATTGGCAATATCGGGCACCTTCTCGGGATGGAGGATCGTCATCAGCGGCTGTGCGGCGCGGTAAGTGTCCCACAGCGAGAAAGTCGTATAGTTTACGAACGGCGCGGCACGGTAGATTTCGCCGTCCGAACCCCGGTAGTCGCCGTTCACGTCGCAGAATTCCGACGGAGCGATCATCGTGTGGTAAAGCGCCGTATAGAAAATGCGGCGGGCGGCTTCGTCCGAAGTCTCGATATGCACCTTCTGCAGTTCTGCGTCCCACGCCTTGTCGGCGGCGGCAACCGTGGCTTCGAAATCCCAGCCGGGAAGTTCCGACTGCATGTTAAGCTTGGCATTCTCGATGCTTACGGGCGAAATCGCCACTTTCATGTAGATCGGTTCTCCGTCCGTCGTATCGAACTCCACGCGGGCGTAACGTCCCTTTACCGTAACGTCGTCGCCGGCCGGAACCGCCTCCGACGCATCGGGATAAGAGATATTCTTCACCGGCTTCGAGAACTCGGCCGTAAAATATACGCGCTGGTCTTTGGCCCAGCCCGTCGAATAGCGGTAGCCGCTGAGCCCGAGTCCGTCGGAAACAAATGCGGTCTGGGTCGCCTTGTCCCAGCAACCGCCGTTTTCGAGGTCGAAGACCACGGCGGCATCCTGCGACGCGGGGAAAGTGTATTTGTGCAGTCCGACGCGCTTGGTGGCGGTCAGCTCCACATCGATGCCGTAGCGGTCGAGCCGCGTGGCGTAATAGCCCGGACGGGCTTTTTCGTTCTTACGGCTGAAATAGGACCAGAGTCCCGACTGCGGATCGTTCTCCTCTCCGCGGGCATAGGTCACCTCGCCCACGACGGGCATCACCGTGACGTCGAACAGGTCGCCGATACCCGTGCCGTTGAGGTGGGTATGGCTGAAGCCGATGACGGTCGTATCGGAAATATGGTATCCCGAGACCCAGTCCCACGACTGCGGGATGCTGGTGGGGCCGAGCTGCACGGCGCCGAACGGAACGTTGGCCCCCATGAAGACATGGCCGTGGCCGCCCGTGCCGATGTACATATCGACATACTGCGTCAGCGGCTTCTGCTCAGGCTGCGAACAGGCGGCCGAAATCAGCAGAACGGATAAGGAAAGAAGATGCTTGGGTTTCATTATGCAATCGTTTAATTTTTTTTGCAACGGTTATTTCACGGTAACTTCGTCGAGGAAGAACCAGCAGGGGCAGCCTACGCCGTAATGCCACGGCGGGCAGATCTTGACGCCTTCGATTTCGACTTTGACATAGCGGGCCTGCACCGGTTTTGCGGCCGTGACGGTCGCCGGAACGAACTTCACGGGCACCGATTCGTCCTCGGGGAATTCCACCTGCCCGAACGGGGTCCAGTCCGCGTTGTCGGACGAGACGGAGTAACGCACCGAACGGGGCAGCAGAATCCACTGGCCCAACTGGTGGAGAAAATCGGTTTCGACCGTCGAGAAGGCCGCCTCACGGCCCAGATCGACGACAAAGGCACCGTCTTTGCCCTCCCAGCCCGTCCAGCTCTCGACGAACGACGCACCGCCGAACAGACCGTCGGTCAGGGTCTTTTCGCCCGACTCCCGGTATTTGTCCGCAGGTCCGTCGATCCAGATGATCCGCGCGCCCAACGCCAGATCGGGACTCTCCGCAGGAAGATAACGTTTGCGGTAGAGCCGGCAGTATTCCTGCGGGCTGTTATTACGCTCATTGAGCGTTTTTACGCCGAATTCAGTTACGTATTTTTCGAAGGCGTCCAGCTCGCGCACCACGGCGCCGAGGTCCTTATCGGTCATCGTGCGGGCGATTTCGAGGTCGGAGTACATCAGCGGCAGGCGCGTCAGGCGCACGCGGCGCAGCAGGACGGAATCCCCCGCCACGGCACGCTCCGCGCTGTCGAACAACTCTCCGTAACGCTTGCGGCAGGCGGCATTGAGCATGCCGTCCTTGTGCGAGACGGGAGAATCGTAGATCCAAAGCCGCTGGCCGCCCGCCAGCAATGCGCCTTCGAGCAGTTTTTCGTACTGATAGATATAAGGTGCGGCGGGTCCGTAATAGCCGCGCATGAAACGCAGCATGAGCGAGTCGGTATCCTGATCGGGATTCCACATCAGCTTGGCGACTACATAGGTCCGCATCTCCGAGAAATCGCCGCCGTACGAGCCGCCGATCTGCGAGAAGTGCATCGTGGCATGGTTACGCCGGAAAAGTTCGATATTGGGCTTCAGGATCGGGAAGTTGGGGAACGGAGCGACCATGTTGTCGAAATTGATGCCGTAATCCCACACGAAGATATTGTCCGACAGGGCCGCCCACCCTTCCATCGCTTCGATGAACTCGCGGCCCGACGCATTGTCCGTAAGGGGCACTTCACGGTCGCAGTCGATGTCGCACAGCATGATATTGACGTTGGGCAGCGGCTTCACGTGCTTCGGGGGCTGCATCGTGAACAGGTAGGCCAGCGTCGAAAACTCCTTGTCGGGGAAACGCTCCGCCAGCTTGTTCAGGAAGCGGATATAGTTGCCCGAGGGCGCGCCTTCGTACTGATTGACCTTCTCGCACTCCTCACAGCGGCAATAGGTGAAATTGCTGTCGTTCTGGCTTATGGAGATAATATTCATGCCGGGATTGGCCCGGAAGATCGAATCGACCTTCGCCGCCACCAGTTCGAAAAGCTCGTCGTTGGTGAGACACCACTGGCTGGCGCGGCCGGGACGGCGTTCGCCGTTGATGAACGAGTAGTATTCGGGATGTTCCGCCCCATAGACCGACGCCGGGAGCAGGCTGTTGAAAGTATGCACCCAAAGACCGCCGGCAAAGATGTCGCGCGGCTCCTCCAGACGCAGGGCCAGCCGGTATACGGAGTCCTGCGCCATGCCGTAGCCCTGGCTCTGGCGATAGCGGAACGCCGGGTTTTCGGCGAAGTACATCGCAGGAAGTCCGATCGTCGCACGCCGGTCGAGATCGTAAACCCCGGCGGCGAAGTAATCCAGTCCCAAGTAACGTTCCAGCAGCGTCATCACGCCGTAAACCGCCCCCTTGTCGCCGCCGCTGCTTATACGCAGCACGCCGTCCTGCGTGCGCAGGCGGAAGCCGTCCTCGGTAAGTCCCACGGTGTCCGAAGCTCCGATCAGGATGTCGCCCCTGCGGGCCGGAACATGCTGCAGCAGGGGAAGCGCTGCGCCGCTCGACTCCCCGACGAAGCGTTGCAGCAGCCGGGCCGCCGTAAGGTTTGCGGGAGTCTGCCGCGCCACAACGATCCGGGCTGCGGGTTTGCCGCTGCGGGTCAGCGGGATCTGCGCCCCTGCTCCGAACGCAACGAGCAGCAGCGATAAAGTAATTACATAGTGGGAAAGTCTCATCTATTTGCGGTTTTGAAGTTCGAAAGTCAGCCGTCCGCCGTGAACCAGCTCGTCGTGGCCGATGCGGTATTTCTTCAGCGGTTTGCCGCCGAGCGTCATCGAACGGATATAGACGGCGCCGGAATCGGGACGCTTCGTCTCGATGACGAGTTCCCCGGCCGGATAGTATTTCCTGTCGAGCGTAACGGTCACTTTATCGAAAACGGGCGACGTGAGCGTGTAATACGGCTCGCCCGGACAGTCGGGATAAAAGCCCATCATCGAGAAGACGGCCCACGCCGACATAGTTCCCGTATCGTCGTTGCCGGGAATGCCGTCGGGCGCGGTAGTGAAGTGTCTGTCCAGCAGGCGGTTCACTTCGCGCTGTGTACGCCACTCCTCACCCTTGAAATAGCTGAAAAGGTAGGGATAGGCGATATCGGGTTCGTTTGCGGGATCGTAAAGTCCCTCGTCGAAGACCATTTGCAGTTTGTCGATGAATTTGCGCCGTCCGCCCATCAGCTTCGACAGCCCGTAGACGTCGTGCGGGACATAGAACGTATAGTTCCATGCCGAGCCTTCGTGGAAACCGGGGACAGGCTCGAAGTTCTCGCCCTGCCGCGGGTCGAACGGCGTCAGGAAACCGCCCTCCCCGGTGATCGGACGGAAAGTGCCCGATTCGGGACTGTAATAGTTTTTATAGCCGAGCGAACGGCCCCGGAACAGCGCCGCATCCTCCTTCTTACCGAGCGAATCGGCCAGCAGCGACAAGGCATGGTCGGCGATGTAGTACTCCAGTGCATGCGACACGGAGTTGTCGCCCGAAAGATCCCTGGCGTAGAAACCCAGCGGCACATAGCCTTTTTCGATATAGGGGTCGATGTCGGGGCGCATCCTGTTCTGCGCGCCGGGCGTCGTGGCCGATTTGCGCATCGCCTCGTAAGCGGCGTCCATGTCGAAATCGCGCAGGCCCTTCATCCAGGTATCGACGATCACCGGAATCGACGGGTCGCCCTCCATGGTGAAAGTTTCGCGGCCGTAAAGTTCCCACTTCGGAAGCCAGCCCCACTCCTTGTACATGCCGATCATCGAACGCACCATTTCCAGCTGGCGTTCGGGATAGACCAGCGTCATCAGCTGGTGCAGGTTGCGGTAGGTGTCCCAGAGCGAGAAAACCGTATAGCGATTGCCCTCGGCAGTGCGGATTTCGGCGCTCTCCATCGCGGGGTATTCGCCGTTCACGTCGCTCAGCACGTTGGGATGAATCAGCGCATGATAGAGTCCCGTATAGAAGACCTTTTTCTGCGCTTCGGTGCCGCCCTCGACGCGGATGCGGCCCAGGTCGTCGTTCCACGAGCGGCGCGCCGCGGCACGGATGTCGTCGAACGAACGCTCCTGTTGCTCGGCTTCGAGGTTCAGGCGCGCGTTCTCAACCGACACGAACGAAACGCCCATGCGGACTTCGAGCTGCTCGCCCTCCGTCGTATCGTAGCTGAACCACACGCCCACGTCGTCGCCCGCGAGTTCCCGGCCGTACTGCGTATAGAGTTTATAATTGCCGGCATCCTTGTCCCACTCGGCTTCGACGCCGTATTTGGGGGGCTGTTTCTTCCAGAATCCCGTAGCGGAAGGGCGTTTCGAGACGCGCATCACGAAATAGATCGGGAACACCGCCTGCGGGTTGTAGCAGAACGTGCCGAGCAGTTTCATGCCCTCGACCTCGGTGTCGCTCACGCGGCGCACCCAAGCCCCCGATTCGTTGGTAAGGCCCTCGCCCAGATTGAGCAGGATATGGCTCTCGCCCGCCGGGAAGGTGTAGCGTTCGGCCGAGCTGCGCGGCGTGGCCGTCACTTCGGCAAGAACGCCGTATTTGGTGAGCCGATTCGAATAGTAGCCCGGAGAAGCGGTTTCGCCGGTGTAGTTGCTGCCGTAATTGCGGTAATCGACGTCGAGCGCGCCCGTGGTCGGCATCACCAGCAGCGATCCCAGTTCGGGGCACCCCACGCCGCTCAGCGTGACATGCGCGAAGCCCGTGAAGAACTTGTTGTGAAACTCATAAGGCGCAGACCACCAGCGGGCGTCCTTGTCGTAGACGTTCTCGTCGGAACCCATCACGTTGAAAGGCACCACGGACATCATGCCGTTGGGACACACGGCGCCGGGATTGGTCGTGCCGAAGTTGGTCGTGCCTACGAAGGGATCGACCCAGTCGGCGGGTTCCTGCGCACGCAGCGGTGCGCAGAAAACGGCTGCGGCGAGCGCAGCAGTTAAGAGCGTTCGTCGCAGCATCGTCAGAGAATATTGTTTTCCTTGGTAAACTTGACGATTTCGGGGATATAACCGAAGGCAAGGCCCGTGACGGTGTCGGCGCATCCGTAATAGACGGCGATCCGGCCCGTTTCGGGGTCATGGAGCGACGCGCAGGGGAACGTGACGTTCGGAACGTCGCCCGTCAGTTCGTAAATCTCGCGCGGCGAGATCAGGTACGGACCGCTGCGGGCTATCGTCTTCCACGGCTGGTCGAGGTCGAGCAGCGCCGAACCGAACGCATAGACATAACCGTTGCACGAACGCAGCACGCCGTGGTAGAGCAGCAGCCAGCCCTCGCTCGTCTCGATGGGCACGGGACCCGCACCGATCTTCATGC
>CAKVKI010000084.1 GCA_934754975.1 uncultured Alistipes sp.
GGACATGTATTTATGCACGTCGGGACGCTGCGCCTCTTTGGCGAGACGGTCGATGACCGACTGGTGCGGGGGCAGGTCGGGGCTGCCCATAGCGAGTTTCACGATCTGACGGCCCGTTGCCGCTTCGATCTCGGCGATCTCGCGCAGACGGCGCGAAAAATAGTACTCTCCGATGCCGTCCAACCGATGGGAACGGGCGATGTTGACTGCTTTTGCCATAGTGTAATTAGGTGTTTGGATTTGCTGTTTGCAAAGATAGGTATTCCGATTAAAAATTAAAAGTCATCATTAAAATTTCTCTGCTCCGCAACTGTCGTCTTCGGCTTATTTCTCCTTTATACTGCCTTCCGGACGGCATATCGGGCAGGTAACAGTTCGTAACTTTTTTTTCAACACTTCCGCGCCGTTTACAGGGCGAAGAGAATGAATATCTGCGCCGTCAGTACCCGCAGGAACATCACCACGGGATAAACCGTCGAATAGCCCACGGCCGGCATGTCGTTGCCCGCCGTCGCGTTGGCGTAGGCCAGCGCCGGGGGATCGGTCGTCGATCCGGCGATAAGTCCCATCAGCGTATAGTAATTCATCTTGAGCCACAGCCGCGCCACCAGCGCGACGATCATCAGCGGCAGGACGGTGATGATGACGCCGTAACCGATCCAGCGGTAGCCTCCGCCGACGATGGCGTCGATAAATCCGTCGCCCGCGCCGATGCCCACCGCCGCGAGGAACAGCGCGATGCCGATCTCGCGCAGCATCAGGTTGGCGCTCATCGTGGTGTAGGTGACCAGGTGGAAGCGCGTGCCGAAGCGTCCGATCAGGATCGCCACGATCAGCGGACCTCCTGCCAGTCCGAGTTTCACGGGCTGGGGTACGTTGAGCAGCGGAATCGACCCCAGCAGCACACCTAAAGCGATACCTACGAAGATCGTCACCAGATTGGGCTGGTTCAGCTTCTTAAGCGAGTTGCCCAGCACGTCGGCCACCTGCGTCACGGCCTTCTCCGATCCCACGACCATCACCCGGTCGCCGACCTGCAGTTCCAAGCCCTGGTAGGGGATCAGATCTACGCCCGCGCGGTTTACGCGCGTGATGGTGATACCGTATTTCGTGCGCAGGCGCAGGTCGGAGAATTTCTTGCCGTTGAGCGACGATTTCGTAATCAGGATGCGGCGTGAAACCAGCTCGGCATTGGGCGTATTGTTGCCCCACTCTTCGTCGGTCATCTTTACGCGGCGGCCGAAGAAGGCCACGATCGCCTCGATGTCCTCGGCCTGCGAGATCACCCACAGCCGGTCGCCGACGTTGATTACACTTTCCGCGTCGGCCATCGAGATCGTTCCGTCCGGACGCAGGATGCGCGATATGACGAACTGGCGGTTAATCAGTTCGCGGACATACGCTACCGTGCGGCCGTCGAGCGTCGTGTTGGTGAATTCAATTGAGACTTTGTCGGCGAGTTTATGCTCCCTGCTCAGCGCCGCCAGCCCTTCGTCCTCCTTTTCGAACTTCACGCGCAGTGCGTAACGGATGAAGATCATCGTGAAGATAATGCCCACGACGCCCAGCGGATAAGCCACCGCATAACCCAGCGCGATCGTGGGGTCTTCGATTCCCGACGCATCGGCGTAGGCCTGCTGCGCGGCGCCCAGTCCGGGGGTATTGGTCACTGCGCCCGAAAGGATGCCGACCATCGTCGGAATCGGCGTGCCCGTCACCAGGTGAACGACGTAAGCCGTCGCCACGCCCAGCAGCACGATCGCCGCGGCGCACGTCACGAGCGTCATGCCGCCGTGTTTGAACGATGCGAAGAATCCCGGCCCGACCTGCAGGCCGATCGAAAAGACGAACAGGATAAGTCCGAATTCCTGCACGAAATGCCGGACCTCTCCGCCCACCGTCATGCCGAAATGACTCAGGACGATACCCACGAACAGAATCCAGGTGATGCCGAGCGAAACGCCGCAGATCTTGATTTTTCCGAGCAGAATGCCGATTGTGATGACCAAAGCAAAGGTCAGCACGGCATGGGCGATGCCGTCGCCGAAAAACAAGGTATGTAACCACTCCATATTAACCTAACTTTTGTGCGAATTGCCGCTGAATATGCAAAAGTAGTACTTATTATAGAATTTAAAAAACTTTCCTGCGACTTTTATGGAGCGGCATACCTCCGCATTCCCGTTGCGCGGCGGCAACTGCGGGAGAAATAAAAACTGTCCGGTATCTATCGGAAAGGTGCAGGTGAGCTGCCTTACTCACCTGTGAATCAGTAGAGATACCGCTCCATTAGCGGCATGAGCAACGCCGTCGCCAACCCCATCAGGGCCATAGCCAACCCGCTCAATGCGCCCTCCACGGCGCCTATCTCGATGGCGCGCGCCGTTCCGATGCCGTGTGCGGCGGCTCCCAGCGCAAATCCCCGGGCTTCGGCGTCCCGCACCCCGCAGCGGCGCAGAATCCACTCGCCGAAGATACTGCCGAAGATCCCCACGCAGAAGACCACGACCGACGTAATCGGCACGATGCCGCCCAGCGGTCCCGATACGGATACGGCGATCGGCACGGTAACCGATTTGGGGGCTATCGAGGTGAGGATTTCGCGGCCTGCGCCGAACGCCATGGCGATATAGACGACGCTCAGTACGCCCGTCACGCATCCTGCGAGGGTGGCGACGCCCACCGGCAGCAGACTGCCGCGCAGCTGTTCCACCTGCTCGTAAAGCAGGTAGCCCAACGCCACGACCGACATGCCCAAAGCGAAATCCAGCGCCGAAGTCGCCTGCTTGTAACGAGGGTAGTCAATGCCCGCCGCGCTGAGGAAGACAATCACCGCGACGAACGTCAGCAGTACGGGATGCAGCAGCGGCACCCGCAGGCGGCGGTAGACGACGCACCCCAGGCAGTAAAGCCCCACGGTGAGCGTCAGCAGGAAAAGGTCCGAGGAGAGGAATGCCTTGTCAATCATGTTCCGGAGCGTTTAGGGTCGTTTCGCGCAGGTGCCGGATGCGCCGCAGGCGCGAACGGCGGTTCAGGCTCTGGAACGTCTGGCCCGTGACGAGCAGGACGACGATCGTCGAGACGATGCCCGACACCACGATCGCCCACAGATTGTCGAGAATCACCCGGTAGGAGTCCATCAGCCCCACGCCGTAGGGTACGAAAAAGAGCGCCATGGCCCCCAGCAGGAATTTTGCCGCCGGGCGCACGGTTTCGGCTTTGACCCAACGCATGCAGAGCGCAGCGAAAAGCAGAATCATGCCGATGATGTTACCTGACACATAACTTCCGGTCAGGATGCTCAGTGCGTTGCCTGTCAGCCAGAAAAGGAGTATGTAAAAGAGTCCGAGCATGGATTTTCGCGCTAGTTTTCACCCGCAAAGATAACGTTTCCGGCCGTACGTTGTACCGGCAGGAGAGGATTTGTAGAGCCGATGCGGTCTCCTTATTTCTTGCGCCGGACCGCTTTCAGCGGACACTGCGCGCTGGCGCACGACGCGCATCCGCCGCGCTTGCGTCCCCGGAAGAAACACCGGAGCCGCCGTACGAGCAGCGCCGCGACCGCCGCTCCGATCGCCCATACCGCGAAATCCTGCCATCCCATATCAGAGCCACATGACCAGGTGATAGGTGGCCCATGCCGCCAGCCACGCCAGTACGGTGTTGTAAACCACGCCTGCCGCGGCCCATTTCCAGCCGGCTTCCGAGCCGACGGCCACGACCGTGGCGATGCAGGGGAAGTAGAGCAGGATGAATACCAGGAACGCCAGCGCCGAGGCATGCGTGAAATCGCCGCTCGCCGCCAGCCGCTGCGAGAGATTCGCCATCTCTTCGTCCTCGTCTGCAGCAGCAGTGTCTTTTTCATCGGCGGCGGCTCCCGGATTTACTGCCGTTCCGCCGTCGGCCGTCTCCGCTATATAGATAGCCGTCGGGCCGTCCGCGCCGCCGATTATGGCGATTTTGCCGTCTTGCAGATCGCTGATATTCAACTTCGTCGTGTCTGTTGCCTCACCCGATTCCGCAACTATTTCGATTGTCCCGGAAGGCTGTGCGGCCGCATGCGATCCTGCATCCGCCCCTTCGGAGTAGAGTACGCCGAGCGTGCTGACGACGATCTCTTTGGCCGGAACGCCCGACAGCAGGGCCACGCCCGCTTTCCAGTTCAGTCCCAGCGGGCTGAATATCGGTTCGCAGCCGCGTCCGAGGCGTCCGAGGTAGGAGTTTTCGTAATGTTCGGGCGTATTTCCGGCGTCGGTGCGGGGATAGTAGCTCAGGAACCATACGACGACCGACGCGATCAGGATCATGCCGCCCATTTTGCGCAGATATTGCGCGCATTTGTCCCACATATGCCTGAGCGTCGTTTTCCACGTCGGCAGGCGGTAGGGCGGCAGCTCCATGACGAACGGCGTTTCGTCCACCGGGAACATGAACCGCCGCATCAGCCGCGCCGTAACGACGGCCAATACAATGCCCAATATGTAAAGTCCGATCATCACCAGCCCTGCATTTTCCGCAAAGAAAGTTCCCGCCAGAAGCAGGTAGATCGGAATTCGTGCGCTGCATGACATAAACGGGGTAATCAGTATGGTAATCAGCCGACTGCTGCGACTCTCGATCGTCCGGCAAGCCATGATTGCCGGGACGTTGCAGCCGAAGCCCATGATGAGCGGAATGAACGATTTTCCGTGCAGGCCGATGCGGTGCATCACGCGGTCCATGATAAAGGCCGCGCGGGCCAGATAGCCCGAATCCTCCATAAACGAGATGAATAGGTAGAGAATCATGATGTTGGGCAGGAAGACGATCACGGCGCCTACGCCGCCCACAATGCCGTCCACCAGCAGGTCGCGCAGCGGTCCGGCGGGCATCACATAATCGATCGCGCCGCCGATCCAGCCCACCAGGGCGTCGATCCACTCCTGCGGATAGGCGCCCAGACTGAACGTACACCAGAACATGAACCACATCAGGAAGAAAAAAATCGGGAATCCCCACAGTTTATGCGTCACGAAGGTGTCGATCAGCGCCGTGGTCGAAGCCTCCTCGCGCTTGCCGGGGGTGAACGTCTCCTTGAGCGCCCCCTGTATGAATCCGTATTTCTGGTTGGCGACCGCCGTTTCGACATCTTCGCCCAGCGCTTCGCTGATGCGTTTGGCTTCGAGGTCGCGGATCGCGGCCCATTCGGCGTAACGGCTGCGGTCGCGCAGCTGTTCCTCGACCTGCCGGTCGCCTTCGAGCATCTTCATCGCATAGTAGCGGGGCGGGAAGGCTTTGGGCAGTTCGTCGCGGAAAGCGCTCATGTCGCCGTTCAGGCGGCGGAGTCCCTCTTCGACGACGGAGCCCATGTTGATATGAATGTGCCGCACGCGTTCGTCCTGGTTCTCATATACCGCGATCACCGTGTCGAGCAGTTGTTCGATACCCTTGCCGTTGCGCGCCTCGACGGGCACCATCGGCACGCCGAGCATGCGCCCCAGGTTGTCGTAATCCAGCTCTGCACCGCTTGAGTTAAGCTCATCGAACATATTGAGGGCTACTACCATACGCGGGTTTATGTCGATCAGTTCCGTCGTCAGGTACAGGTTGCGTTCGAGGTTCGACGCCACCACCGAATTGATAATCACGTCGGGGGTCTTTTCGGCGATATGGCTGCGCACGTAACGCTCCTCGGGCGTGTAGGCCGAAAGGGCGTAGGTGCCCGGCAGATCGGTTACGTCGAAACGGTAGCCGCGGTAGCAGCGGTGCCCGATCTTGGCGCCGACCGTCACGCCGCTGTAGTTGCCGACGTGTTCGTGGCCGCCCGAAATCGCATTGAAGAGCGAGGTTTTTCCGCTGTTGGGGTTGCCCACCAGCGCCACGCTGATCGTGCGGCTGTGGCGCGTGATGACTTCGTCGATCGTCGCGCAGTCGTCTTCCGGGCCGGGCGTTTCGGACACCGGATATTCCGGCTCCGCGGTTTGCCCGTCGGCGCCGCATCCGCAGTGCCTGTGGTGATGTTCGTGGCGGTGGTGATGGCGGGAACCGCCTCCGGCGAGGTATTCGCTGGCTTCGCTGTCGGAGAGTACGACCACCATATCGGCCTCGCTGTGGCGCAGCGAGATATCGTAGCCCATGATTTTGTACTCGATAGGGTCCTTCAGCGGGGCGTTGAGAATCACTTCGACCCGCTGTCCGCGGACGAATCCCATCTCCATGATGCGGCGGCGGAAACCGCCGTGTCCCGTCACTTTGAGTATCGTGGCCGACTCTCCGGTCTTAAGTTCGGATAAACGCATTGTCGCTCTTTAGTTTTGGCTCCAAAGATACGATTTTACGCCGGGATGTGCAATCCCCATAAATGGGTATTTCCGGATTGTTCACGGGATGATGCGCGGCGGGTGTTCCGTCTTTGCCATACTATTGAATTATATTGTTATATTTGCCCGAATAATTTTCTTGACGCCCATGACACGAATACATTATCGATTGCCGGCGCTGCTCTGCGGTTCGCTCGCGGCAACCGGCGCAACTGCCGCCGACGGCAAAAACAAGGATGCTGATCCGAAACGCCCGAATATCCTGGTGCTGATCGCCGACGACATTTCACGCGACGATTTCGGATGTTACGGGCATCCGGTTATCCGTACGCCCAACATCGACTCCCTCGCGGCCTCCGGGGTGCGGTTTACCAACGCGATCCTGACGACCAGTTCGAGCAGTCCGAGCCGCGCGAGCATCCTTACGGGCCGTTATCCCCATAACACGGGGGCCTGCGAACTCCATTCGCCGATCGGTGCGGAGCAGGTTACGGTCGCCGGGGTGCTGAAAGAGGCCGGGTATTATACGGCGCAGGCCGGGAAGTGGCATTTCGGCGATTCGTCGGCGAAACCTGCGGGGCCGGTACTGCATGATTTCGACCGTACGGGAGGCGGCTCCAACGACGGGGGCGGTCCCAGCGGCGCCGAACGCTGGGTGGAATACCTGCGCGAACGACCTGCCGACCGGCCTTTTTTTATGTGGTTCGCATCTCACGATGCCCACCGCGGCTGGGATGACGACTGTTCGCTGGAACGTTACAGCCCCGAAAACGTCGTCTTACCGCGCTTTTTTGTCGATGATCACCCTTCCCGGGAGGATTTTGCCTGCTATTATTACGAAGTGTCGCGCTTCGACCATTTCGTCGGCGAGGTCGTCGCCGAACTCCGGCGTCAGGGCGTTTTCGACGACACGTTCATCGTCGTCATGGCTGACAACGGCCGTCCCTTCGCCCGTGCCAAGACGCGGCTTCTCCCCGATGGCATTCATACGCCTTTTATCGTCCGTTATCCTGCCGGAATGCGTGCGAAAGCGGAGGTTTGCAACAGCTTGGTGAGCGTTGTCGATCTCGCTCCGACGCTTACCGACGTTGCGGGTGTCGCAACGCCCCGCACATTCCAGGGACGCAGTTTCGTCTCCCTGCTCGCTCATCCCGGCCGTAAGTTTCGTACATATGCTTTCGCCGAACACAACTGGCACGATTTCGAAGCCTGCGAACGGATGGTCTGTACGGAACGCTACCTGCTGATCGAAAATGCCCGCCCGTGGTTGAGTGCAGTGGGGGCGACGGACGTTGTGAACAGCGCTTCGGGGCGTTCGCTGTTCAAGGCCCATGCCGCAGGCCGGCTGGATTCGCTTCAGGCCGACATATTCATTACGCCGCGCCCTTCGGTCGAGCTGTACGACTATCGCGCCGATCCGGAACAGCTGGAGAATCTCGCCGCCGGGAAATCCGCCGTAACGGCGGAACTGCTTGCCGTACTGCGGAAATGGCAGGCGGAAACGGGCGACACGACGCCCGATAGCTTAACCCCCGACTGGCGTTCGCGGGAAACATCCGAAAAACTTCCTGCATTCGGGGAACGCCGCGAAATGCCGGGAAAGGATGCCGGCGCCGCCCTTATTACCGCTCCCGGACCATTTTAGCGGCTCGTTGCCGGGGTGCGCGTCTCACCACCCGCCGCCCAGGGCCTTGCAGAGATTGACATAGTTGATGTACTGCTGCGCCACCAGATTGACGAACTCCATCTGCGACTGGTAGAGACTGCGCTGGGCGTCGATCACGTCGAGGTAGTCCGACAGGCCGCTGCGGTAGAGCGCCTGCGTCATCGCGGCGATGCGGTCGTTGGAGATGACCAGCTCGCCGTAGCGTTCGGTCTGAGTGCGGTAGGTGGTGATGGCCACCAACGCCTGCTCGACGTCGGAAAAGGCCGTCAGCACGGTCTGCTCATAGGTCAGCGCCGACTGCGTGTAACGTTCCATGGCGGCCTGTTCCGCGCGGCGCAGTCTGCCGAAGTTGAAGACGGGGAGCGTCAGCGAGCCCAGCGCATCCCAGGCCCAGGGGTTTGCCGAAGTTAAACCTTTGATTGAACTGGATGCAACTCCTCCTTTGGCTGTCAGTGCGATAGATGGAAACCGATTGCCGCGTGCGATGCCTACATCGGCAGCCGCGGCAAGCATGTTATAATGCGCTTCCATGATGTCGGGCCGCCGTTCGAGCAGTTCCGACGGCAGCCCGACGGGAATGTCCGCCGGACGGTAATCGGTCAGCAGGCGCAGTCCCGCGCCGGTGTTGTCCGGTTGCCGGGGCGTTTCGCCCAGCAGGATGTCGAGCGACAGCCGTGTCTGCGCTACGGCCCGCCGGTACTGCGGAATGTCCGCTTCGGCGGTATAAACCAGACTCCGTGCCTGCTCCAGCGCTACGCCGTCCGACATGCCGTGGCGGAACATCGAGTCGATCAGGGCCGCCGATTCGCGCCGCAGGGCGCAGCTCTGCCGGGCGATCGCCAGATCGCGTTCGTATTCGAGCAGGGTGAAATAGGTCGTGGCGACTTCGGCCGCCAGCGACAGCCGTACGCCCCGCAGCGCCCACTCCGACGAGGCGATCTGGGCTTTTGCGGCGCGTTTGGCGTTGCGCAGCTGCCCGAAGAGCGCTACCTCCCACGAGAGCGACGGCTCGACGGCGTACGACTGCACGATCTTGGTTTGGGGCGTATATTCGCCTTCGGCCGTAACGCCCAACCCGACCTGCGGCAGGTACTGCGCCCGCACGCTCTTGAGGTTCAGCCGCGCTTCCTCCACGCGCGAGGCCGCTACGGCCACGTCGCGGTTGTTGTCCAGCGCCCGTGTGACAAGGTTGTTGAGTACCGTGTCGCCGAACAGCGTCCACCAATCGGAGCCGAAGCGGGTCGTATCCTCCGAAAATCCCTGCCCGTAAAGGTAGTTGTCAGGCACGGCGACCTGCGGAGGGTAGAAGCGCGGCGTACAGGCCGACGCAAATGCGGTAAGTATAATTATAAGGTATCCGGCTTTCATGACTGTTCCTGTTTTTTGCGTTCGCGGCGGCGTTCGAAACCGCCGATGCGTCCCACGAAATAGTAGAGCGCAGGGTAGACGAAGATGCCCAGCAGGGTGGCGAACAGCATGCCGCCCACGAGCGCGACGCCCATGATGTTGCGCGCCGTAGCGTATACGCCGCTGGCGAAGATCAGCGGCATGACGCCGAGGATGAAGGCGAAGGCAGTCATGATGATCGGCCGCACGCGCAGTTTGGCTGCCCCGATCGTGGCGTCCATCAGCGACATGCCCTGCTCGTTGAAGAGCCTGTCGGCGTACTCCACGACCAGAATGGCGTTTTTGGCCGCCAGTCCGATCAGCATCACCAGCGAAATCTGCATGTAGATGTCATTGACGTAGAAGGCACTGAGCAGGTGCGAACCGCCGATAAAAAGTACGGCGCCCAGCACCGCCACGGGAACGCTCATCAGGATCGCCAGCGGCAGTCCCCACGATTCGTACAGGGCCGCCAGCGCGAGGAACACGAAGACCAGCGCCAGCAGGTAGACCAGTCCTCCGGTTTTCGAAGCGTTGGCTTCCTGATAAGAGGTGCCGCTCCATGCCGTGCCGACGTCGTCGGGCAGTACCTGCGCGGCCGTGCGGGTGATGTCCTGCATGACGGTTGTCGTCGAGGTGCGGTCCGCCGGTGTGACCG
>CAKVKI010000085.1 GCA_934754975.1 uncultured Alistipes sp.
GGATATAACGGTGCGGAAGGCTTGTTGGGCGCCGGGTTGCAGGTACTCAATGTGGCGCGGGTCGCGAATGTCGATTTCGCCACGGGGGAGGTGTCGTCTCCGGCGATCTTCGTGAATGTGGCGCCGCACGGCGCGTTCCGCGCCGAGGGGCAGACGGCGGTGGGCGTTTCGGCCGTCATCGTCCCCCAGACGGTAAAGGCCGCGGCGCAGTTTGTCGTCGTGAATATCGGGGAACGCAAATTCCGTTTCGTGACGGATAAGGAACTGACGTTCGTGTCGGGGAAAAGGTATACTTTCACGCTGACCGTCAGCCGCACGGCCGTCGGCGGTGAAGTGAAGGTCCAGCCTGAGATCGGGGAGTGGACCGAAGGAACCTCCTCGTCGGGCGGCACGGTAGTGGTCGATCCCGACGACGATGCCTCTTCGGTATTCGATGTCGACGGCAACGAATACGGCATCGTGACCATCGGCGCACAGAAATGGCTCGGCGCCAACCTGCGCACGACGCATTTCAACGACGGCGCTCCGATTTCGTATCTCGAAGGCCAGGACGAATGGGCCGCCACGGAGGATACTGAAGAGCCGGCTTACTGCCATTGCGAAAACGATCCGGACGTGGCTTCCTACGGACTGCTTTACAACTGGCATGCGGCGCATACCGGGAAACTGTGCCCCGAAGGCTGGCGCGTGCCGTCGCGTGACGACTGGACCGCGCTGGCGAACTTCCTGGGAGGCGATGTGGTAGGCGAGAGCGTGAAGTCCACTTCGGGCTGGTATGATGCATGGGGAGACACCAAACCCGAATACCAGGGCACGAACTCTTCCGGATTCAATGCCCGGCCGACGGGTTACCGCAAGTGGAACAAATACGAGAAGGCCGGCGTTATGACGACCTGGTGGACGACGAATGTATCTGCCATGAGTCCGCTGTCCGCCTATTACGCCCGCGTGCAGGGCGACAACAAACTGCTTACCTCGGGCAGCGCATGGGGGAAGGAGAGCGGCTGCTCGGTGCGCTGCATCAAGGGAACCGAGTAATTATTTGTGTACAGACTCTATTTTTTTTACGCCCGGCCGGATTCCGGCCGGGCGTTTTTTTGGACGTTCTATGGAGGAGGTTGCTCCCGAATACATGCCGCTTTTGATTGCAGGGTAAAATGACAGATGCAAAAATGACGACCGGGTGTAAGTTAATTTGCATCCGGTTAATATTTTTGAGAGATCGTATGCCTTAACAGCCAGCAAGAGGATTTTTCAGTCGCAACCATTGCATCGAACGGACTTGGCCTGTTTTATAATTTGATCTACCGTCGGAGACGGAATCTTGATCTTTTTCTGTAAAATAGTGTCCGCCGTTATTGACAGCCGCCGTGTGTTACTGGTACTTTGATATATTTTCATTAATTTGAATAGAGGTATAAAACGATTCGGTATCATGTGACCTGCCACGATGTATCGGGATTCGGCTTTGTTCCATTCCTCCGTATTTGAATAATTGTCACCTATGACCATTTGCACATCGTAATCGTTAAAGAACTTTTCACATTCTTCCATAACGGCATTGCTTTTTCTGTAATTCCCGGCGTGGTTGAGTACTGCACCGTAATTATATAAAAACAGGGGATTTCCATTCCATTTGGCATAAAGCGCTGAATAATCATTTAATAATCCAGGTGAATTTTCGAGACCGATTGTATTTGCGAGAGATCCCCAGCGGGATTCGAATTTGATGTCGCGTATTAGCAGAACGGCAGAAACCGCTGTGATGAAGATAAAACCGCAGCGCACAGGCAAGTTCGACCGAATTTTTACGTAATACGAACCGATAGTTTTTCTTGAAACCATTCCAAGGCTGTATGCTATTAATATCCATACAAAAGGGTAACGCAGCGGATAGGAAAAGCAACTGAAAATGCCTATGGACAGTAAACAGAGAAGCGGTATTGTTGCCTGTTTGGATAATTTTATGATGACTGCTGTTGTTACAAGCAGCAACAGCAGTCCCACGAAGCCGTATTCCGCAGTGAGCAATAGATATTCATTGAACGGATGAGTTACGTTGTCTGCCAGTAGTGCGTATGGACTATCCGGGTTCTCGGTGAAATAACCGGCCTGATAGACCATGTACTCGCTCATAAAACCGGATGGTCCGAAGCCGAACAGCTGTTTGTCTGCGATCATCCTGCATGTGTTTTCCCAAATGAGCATGCGTCCGAAAGCAGAATCTTTCTTGATGAGGAATAATCCGGCAGCCAATGTAATGAATGCGATTCCTAGCAGCGGGAAAATGCAGTTGCGGTATTTTTTTAACGAATTGTAATATTGGTGTCCCAAGTATACGGCACTAACAATTATGACGGAAAGGATACCTGCCCTCGATTCGGAAAGAATTACAGCCAGGACAATGATTCCGGCTGTAATCAGACCGAAATAGCGCAGCTGTTTGCCTTTATGCATAACGGAAAAACAGAGTGGAAGCCCGGCGGAAATACACGCCGCAAAACCTGCGGGGTTGTCGAAACTGCCTGCGATGCTGAATCCCCGGTTGGCATACGTGATTCCGGTATATTGCATTAACCCGTATACGGCTTGCGCCAGGCATACTCCTGCAATGATAATATCTGAATTATGCAGATGCCGGTCTGGTGTCAGTTTGAAGAACAGGTATGTTAAGATGAATGCCGCAATTGAAAGTGTGAAAATGTCGGGTTGCGTCGATTGGCTGAAAAATATTCGTGCTGACAGATAAGCGATAAAGATACATATTGACACGGTAACCGGATCGATAGCGATTTTTGTTGCCCGGATCAGGATCGGAGAGACGAAGCCGAGTAATATGCTTCCGCCTATGAAGGCATACCATTTTGAAATGATCTCAGCTTCGACGAATATCCTGCACGAGAGAAACATGGCAGAACATAACATAAGGGCAAAAGTCGCGTTGAAGGCCAGTGTCCTTATGTCGAGTGCTGCCAATGATTTATACCTGACCACTTTTTACCAATTTGCACAAATAATCTTTTGCATCGTTTATACTGCCCCGGAAGATTAATGTACCATCGGGATCGAAGATAATTATCGTCGGGAATAATTTGACCTTCATTTCCGTAACAGCCGGATCACTCCGTTTTATTGAAAAAACAGGGAATGTATAGTCATACTCTTGCAGTCGTTCCTGTCCGGTCGTAATTGTCTCTGCTTTTTCTTCCCGTCTGAAATGCAAGGCTCCGATTACTATAGACTGGTTGTCTTTGTATTTGTTATAAAGTTCCTGCAGAATTGGAAACTCCCGGTAGCATACGCCGCAGTTGGTATTCCAACAGTCGAGAAGCAGATACGAACCTTTGAAATCTTCAAGATTGATTGTCTCTCTCTGAACGTTCTGGATATTAAGCGGGCACTTTATTATTTGAGTTACGCGGCCCTTCCAACTCTTGAAAGTCAAACAATCGTAAATGAAATCCGCACCGCTCCAGCTCATCCAGACAATCGTCATGGCAGTCAGCAGGCTGATGATTATCTGGGACGACCGCCGTCGGCGGGTAAATGTTATATAGGCGGCAAAAATAGCCAGATATCTCATTACCACCTCCACAAGATACAGGGGGTGAATATCCTCTATTCGTTCTCCATACAAAATGGTCGCATACAAAATGCCAATTATTTCGATAATTGAACTTCCGATCGCAATAAGCAGGGCGGTACTCCGTGGATTATTCAATCTCAGCTTCCATAGACAAAGGATCGTGAAAATAAAAAAAGCACTGGGATCGATCAATATGTCTAATAGAAAACCCTGCAAAAAACTTAATGCTGACGTTCCTCGCCGCAAGTCAATCATACAGTATGATATCAGGACCGATAGTCCGATGAGTAAAACTATTTTTAATCCTTTTTTCATTTTATTTTTCAACTGAGGTTCTGACTTGATTTTTGGTATCTCTCAATGAGATTGAATTCATATCACCAAAGCGATTGGCTTTTAGACCGGCAAATTAATTA
Organism: uncultured Alistipes sp.; assembly: GCA_934754975.1. Classification (GTDB taxonomy): domain Bacteria; phylum Bacteroidota; class Bacteroidia; order Bacteroidales; family Rikenellaceae; genus Alistipes. Next base: position 4,003 of record CAKVKI010000085.1, read on the forward strand.
AATAGATGTAAAATTAGTATGGGCCAATCGGCCCATACCGTTAGATTAGATATAATATTTCAGTTACCCATTGCAAAGTCCGTCACAAGACCACTGTCCCCCGATGCCACATTTACCTGTTATTTTACAATCGGCTTTTATATTACAATCTCTGTCATTATGACATTCGCTGTCATACCGGCATTCACAATCTGGGGCATCGGCTTCACTTCTTGTCGAAACCCGTAAGGTTTTTAAACTTTCCTGAAGCAAAACTTTTTCATATTCCTCCGCTGTTAGCCATGTACAAACATAATAATATATCATATCGTTATCCCAATTATACGTCGTTTGCATATGATTAATCCATTCTTTTTCATATTCTTCCGCTTCTTCGAGTCCATCCTGCGAATAAAAATATGGAATGAAATAATCATATATATTTTTTACCTCTTGTTTTTCCTTATCCGATAATTTGCTGTCCTGCATGATATAAGCTAGCTTCTCTCTCCATAAGTTTGCTTCTTTATCTGCTGGCAGCCCTCTGAGAATGGCCCGTTGCTGCTCCATGGATAATTCGACTATTTCACTTCTGGTCGCTGTTGCATATTTATCGATATTAGTTCGGGCCCATTCCTCAATTTCAGGATTGCAACTATATTTTGCATCAGAAGAACACGATAATAATAAGATTGATATACAGCATACCAATACATGTTTAATAGAGATAAATGTGAGATTTTTCATAATTAAATTGATTTTAATGTTTATAGTGTTGCCTGTCCTTTCGCCGTTAAAATTTCATTCCGCTCCGTAGTATTCGTAATTAATATGATGGTTCTGTTAAAAGCTCCTAAGTTTTCTTCACTCCCGTTATATGTGATACAGATCTCTCCAACTTGCCCTGTCAAAAGAGGTTTTTGCTCCCATGTTACTTTGATACAACTGCAAGAAGTCAATGCACTGACAATTATCAAAGGCGCATTTCCTGTGTTTGAATACTTTATAACTTTTTTGTTTGGTGTTTTTACGGAAATTTCTCCAAAGTCCACCATTTTGGTGTCAAATTCTATCTTGGCAGTTTTGGTTGTATCAGACTGAAGTAATTCCGCATTAAGATATGTATATAAGGCCGCAGTATTAGATTCAAACCATGTTATTGCATGCTCTCTATATTGATTGCTGATGGAATCCCTATCCAATTTTCGGCTTAATTTATATCCTAAATAATAATTATAAAAATAGGGTTCCGTTGAAATTGATTTGTTAATACGATCTAATCCCTTTTTTAGGCTGTTGATATTGTCCGAGTTTAAAGTAAGATATGCGTTATATATGTTTGAAAAATAAGAAGAAAGTATTTCGCCTTTAATTTTGAAATTTACATTGGTTAATTGAAGTACATCCTGATTGTTAATTTGATTGAGCCGAGATATCAATTTATTGTCAAATGGAAAATTCGTTATGTATTTTACCTTTTTTTGAGGTGATATTAACATTGCACATGGCAATGTCTCCAACTGATATATGAAATTAACATGTTCATTATTTTGTAGAGATATATCACAAAAATAAAAATTGTATGTCTTTTTATATTTTGATATAAATCTATTGATATCACACTTTTGAATTTTTGTTATTAAATTTTGATCTCCTATGAATACCCATGATTCCTTTTGAGTTTTATGTATATTCTCCATGGCTTCATCAAAGGCAATGTAATCTATATTGCCTGTAGAGCAACTTATTAGTATTATAGCTAATAATGGAATAAAATATTTTTTCATAATTAAAATTAGAAAAGCAAGGAATTTGGGATAAGTGACGCTCTGTATATTAAAATGCTGATAACAAAAGTATAGATATGTTAATCGAATTTTTACGCATAAATTAACCGATGTTGATACTAACTTAATGTTGTAAATTTCGATTTGGCGGACTAATCGGTTTATAAATAGGAACTTGTGTTTGCGGTTCTGCGCGGAAGTAAAACAGGATGTCAGCATTGAGGTGTGGCATGACGGTAATATTTCCATACATTTGCATAACCTAAATTTCGTTTGTTATGAGATTCTGGCTTCTCTTGAATTTTCTCCTGTCTGTTTGCTTTCTTTCTGCCTGCAGATCCCGTAGCGCAGGGGTGACAGATGCGCTTGAGCTTGCTGGGCAGAACCGTTCTGAACTGGAACGTGTGCTTGAACATTATGCACAGCGTGAGTCGGACAGCCTGAAGCTTCGGGCCGCAGAGTTCCTGATTGCCAATATGCCGGGACATCGATGTATATATGGTCCGGAAGTCGATTCGTTTTTTTGTGAAATCGACTCGCTGCTGGATTGCGAAGTCAGCGATTCCTATCCGATCGTAACCGGGCTGAATGAAGTTGCGGAGCGTTATCCTCCGCAGGATGCCGTCGTGCGTAACGATATCGAGGTTATTACGGCCGATTACCTGATTCGTCATATCGACCGGGCATTCCGGCAATGGGAAAGTCCTTGTGCCGACTATCTGACGTTCGACCAGTTTTGTGCATGGTTGCTGCCCTATAAAGTTGCAGAACTTCAACCGCTCGACTATTGGTGCGATTCGTTGGAATGTCGTTTTTCCGAACGACTCCGGGCAACACCACAAAACGATGAAAACAGCTATTCGCCTTATTATAGGACCTTGCAGATCCTTCCCGAACTGCGGGCGGGCGTAGGGCCAAACATACCGCTGAACTATGCCGATTACAAAGGCTATAAGCTCTTTGCCGCAACGGCTCTTTACCGGATGCCGTTTGGCGACTGTTTCGATTATTCGACTCTCTCCGTAGCTGTGTTGCGCAGTCATGGCATCCCCGCCGTGTTCGACTATTTGCCTCAATGGGGACGGGGATTCCTCCGCCATTCATGGTTCGGTTTTGTGAACGATAACGGTGTCTTCCTCCCCTCGGAATGGGGGCTGGACTCCGATCCCGGAATGCCGTTCCATCCGTGGCGTCCGATCCCGAAGATTTTCCGCTATAGCTATGCTCCCGTTCCGGCACGTCTGGATTACCTCAGACGCGCTAAATATCGGGAGTCCGGGTTTTCTCCCTTCGAAGAGGATGTGACCGATTGGTATATGTCCACATCTGATCCGGAGGTCCCGTTGATCCGTACAGATATCGATGACGATTACCTTTATATTGCCGCGTTCAACAACTACCGCTGGCATCCCATTGATATCGGTCGTTGCAAAGGAAAAAAGGGTTTGTTTTCGAAGATGGGGCGTCGGAATGCCTATCTTGTTTTCGGTTACGACGGAAACCGATTGGTTCCGGTTTCCCATCCCCTCACGATCGATGCCGGCGGCCGCATCCGTTACCGGATTGCCGATACTACGCGCTGCGGACAAATTTGCGTGACCCGTAAGATGTTGCTCAATGAGCATGTCGCACGGATGGAATATCGTATGGTCGGTGCGCGTATCGAAGCTTCGGATTATCCCGATTTCCGGCGGACGGAGTTGCTCTATACTATTGACAGCACGATTTTCCCCGATTTGATACCGGTCCGGGCTTCGAAAAAATATCGGTATTGGCGGCTGGTTTCTGCCGCCGGTTCGCACGGAAGTATTTCCGAATTGCAATTTTTCATGTCTGGCAGCGATGTCCCGGTAGCCGGACGACCGATCGGGACGTCGGGACTTCCGCCCCAACGGGGGTTGGACAAGGTTTTCGACGGGGATTGGCTTACTTCCTACGACCATCCCGAAGCCGATGGCAATTGGTACGGTATGGATTTTGGCAAACCCGTAACCATCGATCGGGTGCGCTGTGTGCCCCGTACGGACGACAACCTGATCCATGCCGGAGATACTTACGAACTGAAGTATTGGGACGGCCGTGGCTGGGCTTCATTGGGCCGTCAGGTAGCCAGTGAAAGATACCTGTTGTTCGATGACGTTCCTGCGGATGCGTTACTATGGCTCAGTAACCTTACCCGCGGTTATGACGAGCGAATATTTACTTATGAGGATGGCCGTCAGGTCTGGTGGTAGGGCTTGTGTGTGGCGAAAGTGCTATTTTATATGAAAATGGAAAAGTCTCGCAACCTTTTGATTGCGAGACTTGATCGACAGCACGTGGCCGAGGGAATATCCGTGTGCGGGAGTTGTAGGATTATTGATTTCTAAATAACCTGCGGCCGTTGCGTATCGTTTCGGATTCGCCGTTGCAGGAGATGATCGTGAATCGGTAAGCATAGTGCTTCGCCAATAGCCGGTATTGATCCGAAGGCCGGGCCTTGAGACTCCAGGTGTCCGTGCCGCCGACACCGGTCTGCATACAGTCGATATTGACGGTCAAAGCATCGGCCAAAGGTTCGACTTCGTTGCTGTGGCGTGCCTTGTCCAGACTCTCCTGCGTGCAATTCCATACCGATACGCTCAGCGGTTCGGTCCCGACGAACTGAACGCCCCGGCCGTCGGAAGCCGTCAGCGAGAGCCAGCGGACGTCACAGCGGTTGCCGTTTTCCTGAGGGGTGATGTAACTGTGCATGAACTTTTCGGGAGTACTGCGGTGAAGTCCCAGAAAGGCGCCGCAGGAGCGGTCCGAATAGTTTTCCTGCGGACCTTTCCCGAAATAGGCGATTCGCTCCAGCGTGTTGGGAACGCAGGTTTGCAGTCCGACGCGCAACGGCTCCGGCATCCGGTCGGAGATGTCGATCTTGTAATCCACGACCAAGGCCCCTGCGCCGTCGAGGGTATAGGTCAGCGTCAGCCGGACGCTGTCGGGTATCGCCTTCTCGACGGTGACCGAACCCGCCGATTCGTCGATTCGTACGGAGACGGTCTGCAATCTTTCGGGGGCCTCTTTCCAGCATCCTGCGATTTTCCTGACGCGCCAGCCGCGCCAGTCGTTATCGGTGGAGGCACGCCAGAAATTGGGGCGCAGCGGGGCGCTTATCAGTTTGCGTCCGCGCACCGAGTGCGAGGCGACGTACCCGCTGCGGCGGTCGATCTCGGTACGGGAGCCGGCGGCGCTCAGCACGATGAGATTCTTATCCTGCGCGACGCTAGCCCCGCCTTTGGGAATAGTCCGGACCGGCTTTTTGTAAACGGGCAGTGCAAACTGCTCCTCGGCGGCGACATATCCGGCTTCGGCGTACGGTGTCCGGTGCTTTTCGCGGGCCTGCACCCGGAGCAGGTATTCGGCGCCGGGTTCCGGGTTGAACGGCCGGAATGTGATCGCGGCTTCGGTGCGGCAGCCGGCGGCGGTCGGCAGCACCTCGAAACTGCCGTGCTGGAGTACGCCCTTGTCGGTCGAAATCTCCCATGTGAAGTCATAGCGCTCGGTGCCGGCGAAGAAATTGCGGTTGCGGACTGCGATCTTTCCGGCTGCGAGGTCCGAAGCCGTGAACCCGACGGGCTGGAAGACGTATTTGCACTCCAGCGCGGCGGGTTTCAGCGTACGGTCGGGATTGACGATGCCGTTGCAGCAGAAAGCGGCGTCGTTATGTTCTCCGGCCGGTTCGAAATCGCCGCCGTAGGCCCAGTAGGTGCGTCCCTGCGCGTCTTTTTTCACCAGTCCCTGTTCCATCCAGTCCCAGATGTGGCCGCCCAGCAGTCCCGCGTGTGTCCGGATGAGTTTCCAGTAGTCGTTCAGTCCGCCGGTGGAGTTGCCCATCGAATGGGCGTATTCGCACATCATTACAGGGCGGTCGAGCATTGGGTTGAGGGCCATCTGTTCGAGTTGTGCTGCGGTCGGATACATGCGGCTGAGGACATCGACATAGGCCGGGTCGGTGGGATTGCCGCCGTTTTGCGGCTTCTTGACCTGTCCGGCGGCGGGCTGGTTGTCCGCAGCCATTACGCTGGTAAAGGCTGCGGCCGAAGTCCGTTTGAGCGGAATGTAAAGCGGGTGCATCGGCTGTCCCTGCGCTCCTTCGTAATGGATCAGGCGGGTCGGGTCGTAATCTTTGGCCCAGCCTGCCGCAGCCGCGTGCGCCGGGCCGCAGCCGGATTCGTTGCCCAGCGACCACATGATGACCGCCGGG